>JAGCYM010000103.1 GCA_017960805.1 Ruminococcus sp. | reverse complement strand
GCTTTACTTCGGGTACTTGATTTTCATACTCGAACAGTATGCTTGCATAATACTTTCCACTAGGTTCCTGGATTACAGTTACAGATTTCAAAATGTAGTTTTCGGGAATTGCACGATGCTGATTCATTTTTACATGTCCTACTTTAGGCAGCTTTATCATATTGTTTTGAACAACTATATTTAGTAAATAGGAGCGCTATTCATCTCCCACCTGTAGAGGCCGGAGACTTCTAGCGAAAAGAGGTTAAATACCTGTCGTTGAGCCGATTATTGTATGCTCCTTTTGGTTGTAAATTTCATATTTAGTGTCAGAACTCCTCTTTCAGATTCAGCTTCAACCTTTGCATTCTGTCTTTCCGCAAGAAGACGGACTATAAATAGCCCAAGTCCCGCACTACCTCCGCTTCTTGAAGCGTCAGCTCGATAACTTCTCTCAAACATCATCTGTGTGTCCGGCATCTCTCCTTCACGGACAGGATTCGAAAAAGATACTGTACATTCTTCTTCACCCTGTTGTATTTCGAGACGAAAAGTACCTTGCGCATACTTGAGAATATTATTTAGTACATTCTCAAGCATACGTGTTAACATATGTTCATCAGCTCGGATATAGACAGTCTTTTCGGGAAATACGATTTGTGGTTCAAGCCCATGCAACCGTATTGTTGCTTCACTGTCCGCAAGGAATTGCATAAGAACTTTGGTAAGATTCACTTGCTGAATTTCAGCTGATACATCACTGCTCTCAAGAATCGTAAGTTCAAAGAATGCATCCGCCATCTCCTTTAACTTGTCAGCCTTTTCGCGACAAATTGTCAGGTACTCCCTGCCATGCTCAGAAATATGCTCTTCTTGAGAAAGCATTTGAAGATTGCCTTTGATAACAGTCATTGGCGTACGAAGATCATGGGCAATATCTGAAACCGATTGCTTCAAGTTGTTTTCCGAACGAACCACTTCACGTTTGAGTCTTCGCTGATCATCAAGGATATGATTAATCGCTACTGCAAGTGAATTCAAACTTTTATCAAAAAGCGCAACAGACAGTTGCCTGTCATACGACGGATCAAGATTCTGTTTTAGGTCACGACAAATAAAACGTATTTGCACTTTTATTGCTAAAATGTAAGCAATTAATAACAAACAAATAAATATGAAGAAAATGAGTAAATAACCTTCCACTATTTCTCCTCCTTCATCTTGTATCCAATTCCCCAAACAGTCTCAATAAGATCTTGTCCCGAAGCTTTTTTCAACTTCGAGCGCAAATTGCTGACATGAACACTGACCGTATTGTCTTCATAGCAGTATTCTTCGTTCCATACCGATTCATATAGATTAGCCTTTGAGTAAACTTTCTGAGGATGTTCCATAAACAATAGTAAAAGTTGAAATTCCTTTGCTGTTAGAGACAGTGGTTTATCTTTCCAGCAAGCTCGGTTTTCGGCAGGATATATTGATAAACCACCAATCGTTATTGTCTCAGAAGGATTAGCTGAACCGGTTCTTCGTAGAACTACTTCCATCCTAACGAGTACCTCATTAAGATCAAACGGTTTGAGTATATAATCGTCAGCGCCTAAGCGCAATACTTCTAGCCTTGTTTCCAGCATTGAGCGTGCTGATATTACTATTACAGGGGTATCTGAATGAGTTCTCAACTCTGCAATTAGTCTTTCTCCGCTGATTTTCGGCAGCATCAAGTCCATAAGAATTAGATCAAACTGATCCTCAGTAAGAAGTTTCAACGCAGTTAAACCATCAGCTGCTTCACTGACCGTACATCCATTTTTTAAAAGGAAATCACACAAAATACGACGTATATCAGGCTCATCCTCAATGATTGCTATTTTCGCATTCAAATAATCACCCGCCTTTTAATTTATTAAAAATGAAATCCAACAAATTAATCTGGATCTAATTTCAGAATGAACATACTTTCATTGCTTTCTTTTGTAGACAGCTTATTTCGCCTGCCACTGTACTCTCCCTCAAGCGTCATTCCAAGCTTCTCCATTACACGACGTGATGCCATGTTCTCCGAATCACAATGAGCAACAAAACGTCGTATCCCAAGTTTTTCAGCAGCAAACTGCAATAAAGCTCTCGCCGCTTCCCTTGCTATTCCCATACCATGATAACGCTTATTGAGTGTCCATCCCATTTCTGCACTGTCACGCTCATCACTGATATACAGACTTACTGCACCTACATGAAATCCATTATAAAAAATCGCCATTTCATAATATGAGGGATATTCTTTCGCCGCTTCTTTTTCGGCATCTGTTAGATACTCAAGTGTTTCATCAATCGTTTCATTAGGAAGAAACAACATATACTTACAGTTCTCAGAATCAGAAGCATATTCGTGTGTCGATACAAGATACTCTGTACTCATCGGCTTTAAAACTAATCTTTCTGTCACTAAAACTGGAGCACCCACATTATTCTCTCCCTTCAAAAAAGTCAGCCCTTAATCATTATGGGCTGACTTTTAATTTAAGAATAGACCTTTGCAGCAACGTCTACAGACTGTTTTGCATCTTTAGCATAATAATCTGCATGTATCTGCTCAGCATATGAAGCAGTCAGCACCGCTCCGCCGACTACAGTTTTGCATTCGGGATACTGTTCATTCAGGAGACGGATAGTTTCTTCCATAGATCCAAGAGTTGTAGTCATAAGAGCGGATAAGCCCACCAGACTTACTTGATTCTCTATTGCAGCATCCACGATAACCTGAGGCTCAACATCTTTCCCAAGGTCAATAACTGTGAAACCATAGCTGTCAAGGAGGACTTTTACTATATTTTTTCCGATATCATGTATATCGCCCTTTACTGTAGCAAGAACAACCTTCCCTTTTGAAACAGTCTTACCATTAGTCAAAGCTATTCTGTCCTTGATAACTTCAAAGCAAGCCTGTGCGGCTCCTGCCGTAAGAATAAGCTGAGGAAGAAATATCTTTCCCTTTTCAAATTTCTCACCTGCTGAATCAAGAGCGGGAATAAGATAGTTGTTAATTATGTCCATTGCATCAGTAGTTTTTAGCAGCTCCTCAGCTGCTTTAACTGCATCTGCCTTTAACCCGTTCCCTACAGAGTAAATGAGATCAGGCATTCCTTTATCAGCAGTTACAGAAACAGTTTTCGGAGCAGCATCGCCTTCAGCATATACTGAAATAAATTCAGCAGAATCACGATCTATTCCAGCAAGAAGCCTATAAGCACGAACAGCTCCGATTATTGAGTCTATGTTTGGATTAATAATCGGAAGATCAAGTCCGCTGTGAAGAGCCATCGTTAGGAATGTGCGTGTTATAAGTTCTCGGTTTGGAAGTCCGAATGAAATATTTGAAACTCCAAGAACTGTATGAAGTCCGAGCTCTGTCTTAACGCGATGAAGAGCGTTTATTGTCTCCATTACTCCATCCTGTTCCGCAGAAGCGGTAAGTGTTAGGCAGTCAATGAAAACATCTTCCTTTGGAATACCATAAGACATTGCACGTTCAAGTATCTTTTTAGCAATAGCAAATCTACCATCGGCTGTTTTAGGGATTCCTCCCTTATCAAGCGTAAGTCCAACTACTGAAGCACCATATTTTTTTACTATAGGAAGTATCGTATCTAATGAATCATCCTCTCCGTTTACGGAATTGACGATTGGCTTTCCATTATAAACTCTCAATCCTGCTTCAAGAACTTCTGGTATCGTAGAATCAAGCTGAAGTGGCGTATCACACACACTTTGTATTGCTTTGACAGCAGTTACCATCATAGCCTTTTCATCTATTCCGGGCAAACCGACATTCACATCCAGTATCTCTGCACCAGCATGGATCTGTTCAATAGCTTGGCCAAGAATGTAATCAATATCATGTGCAAGAAGCGCTTCCTTAAATCGTTTCTTTCCCGTTGGGTTTATTCTCTCGCCTATAACTCTTGGCTGGTCAATAGTTACACAATTCACAGCAGAACATGCTAAGCTCACACTCTTGACATCCTGTGGATTGTATTCACAGTCTTCAAGTTCTGAAATAACGGCCGATATATGTGAAGGTGTAGTTCCGCAGCAACCACCAAATATCTTTACTCCGGCTCCTGCCAACTTTTTTGCACTTGCCGCGAAATCTTCTGGCCCGACATTGAACTTATTTGTAACAGGATCTGGAAGGCCTGCATTGGGTTTAGCGATAACCGGTAGTATTGTTAGACTGCATATTTTTTCAATAACCGGATATAGCTCTTCCGGCCCAAGAGAGCAATTTACACCTAATGCATCTACCCCTAATCCTTCAAGAACAGCAACCATACATTCTGCAGAAACGCCTGTAAATGTACGCATATTCTCTTCAAAGGTCATCGTAACCATAATCGGCTTATCAGAATTCTCCTTCGCTGCAAGAACAGCAGCTTTCACCTCATACAGATCGGTCATTGTTTCAATTACTATAACATCCGCTTCACTTCCGGCAAGTACTATCTCTCGAAAACAGGAATACGCATCCTCAAAACTGAGAGTGCCTGAAGGTTCGAGCAGCTGACCAATTGGGCCTATATCAAGTGCAACAAGTGCTTTTCCTGCAGCAGCTTTTTTTGCATTTGAAATACCCGATGATATCACTTTTTCGACTGTATATCCGCTTTCACTAAGTTTATATCTATTTGCACCAAAGGTATTTGAGTAAATAATATCAGCGCCACTATCTACATATTGCGAATGTATTGATATTATTGCATCAGGTTGAGTAATATTAAGCAACTCAGGCACATGATCAGTTCCTAAGCCCGCTGCCTGTAACATGGTGCCCATTCCGCCGTCAAGAAAAACAAAACTGTTTTCTTCAAGCAGTTGATTTAGTTTCTCGGACATAGCTTACTCCTCCGTTATTATTCACTCTTAAAAGTTCCAAGGAACCTGAAATATTCAAGGTTTTCAACAAGATCGTTCATCAAAGCCTTAACGCTAGGATCGTCAATTCTGCCACTGAAATCAAGATAAAACATAACATCAAAACTTCCATCTTTGATAGGACGGCTTTCAATGCGAAGCAAATTCATTCCATTAACATAAAATTTAGTAAGCAGTCGATATAGACTTCCCTCAGTATGCGGTATTTTTAACATTACAGAAATTGCATCAGATTCAGGTGATACCTGAAGATCACGTGTTATGCACACAAAACGTGTTCGATTAAGAGCACAATCAGTTATATCACGAGCAATAATATGAAGTCCAAGCTTTTCTGCACAATCCACAGAACAAATTGCTGCAATTCTTTCATCTGAATTGCTCTCTGCAACCATAGCTGCTGCAGTCGCTGTATTTCCATATTCAGCTGTTTTCAACCCATGAGCTGTTAAATAATCACAGCACTGAGCGATAGCTTGTGGATGCGAGTATACCATAGTCAGTTCAGATTCAGAAACATCAGCTTTTGCTGCCAAACAGTGATTGATTTCAACGCATACTTCTTTGACAGTGTACACGCTGTATTTAGCCATAAGATCATATGTACTATTAACGCTACCAGCTGTTGAGTTATGAACAGGAAGCACACCATAATCAAGCTCACCAGACTGTACAGCAGCAAATACATCCTCGAATGTTTTATAAAAAATCGGCTGTTTATCACCAAAAATTCTTTTCGTAGCGGTTTCAGAATTTGCACCGGAAGTCCCTTGACATCCTATTCGGTTTGCTCCAGTAAAATCAGGTTCAGTGAACGCATAATCCGGACTGTCGGCCAAAAGCTTTCTGTTCTGAAGTATTTTGCTGATATCCATTATTGATGTAAACAATGCAGCAGTCCCAGCCTCTAATTCTTTGTCTCCTGTTAGGACACGGATTCTGTCAATAATCTGCTGTTCGCGACCACCTTGAAAAACCTGCATATTATGCTGCCTTTTATACTCTGCTACATCACGGCAAACAGCCATTCGTTTTAAAAACAGTTTAAGTATTTCTCCATCAATGTCATCAATACTGTCACGAAGTTGCTGAATATCCATCTTATACCTCCAAAAGCTCTTTAACTCACAATTATCCATTATATAATTCTATCACACATCAATTTAAATGTCAACAAATCCGAAGCCTCGAAAAAGCTGTTTTGGCTGTTTTAAGCTATTTAAACAATCAGCATCTAGCTTTTATCAAATTCAATCACTTTTTTTCTGAGCATACGTAGGGATAGTAAAAATGCCTCTAAATATGCCGTTTTCTCACCTCTCACATTCAATTAGTCAAAACAAAATAAAATTGTATAAAATGTTGCAAAACGTATCAAGTATATGGTATAATAATAAAGTATATTATGAAGCAGTGTGGCTATACGCAGAAAATCAATAAAATGATGTTTCTGTAAGCTATTGCTCAAAGCACTCATTTTTTGAAACACAGGAAGGTATTTGTGAATAAAGTACGTATTTTAGGCGTCGACCCCGGATATGCCATTGTTGGTTTCGGCGTTCTCGATTATGATGGACTCCACTTCACTCCTGTGGAATATGGTGCTATCCTCACCGAGGCAGGCACTCCGTTCCCAGAGAGACTAAAGTCCATTCACCACGATATGGAATTTATTTTTGAGAAATACGCTCCAGAATGTATGGCAATCGAAAAACTCTACTTCAACACTAACCAAAAAACAGGAATTGATGTCGCACAGGCAAGAGGAGTCACTGTACTGTCTGCGGCTGAGCGCGGCATACCAATATTTGAATATACACCATTACAGGTAAAGTCTGCTGTTGTCGGTTATGGAAAAGCTGAGAAAAAACAGGTCATGGAAATGACACGTCAGCTTCTTGGACTTGCTCAGATTCCAAAGCCTGATGATGCTGCGGACGCACTTGCAATAGCTATTTGTCACGGCCATTCTACACGATGGGGATGACCTAGGAGGAGATCACAATGATATACAGTCTGCGCGGCAAGCTAGCGCTTAAAGAGCTTGGCTTCGTTGTCGTAGAATGCGGCGGAGTTGGCTACGGCTGTAAAACATCATATAATACCGTATCCAAGTTGGGTGAAACAGGAAGTGAGGTTACTGTATATACTCATCTCTATGTCAGAGAAGATGTTGTTGATCTGTTTGGATTTGCAACGCTACAGGAACTCAGTTGCTTCCGTCTGCTCATATCAGTAACCGGTGTTGGCCCCAAAGCAGCAACATCAATTCTTTCAGATATGAGTCCTGAACAGTTCGCATTCACTGTTGCTTCAGGTGACAGCAAAGCGTTTACACGGACAAAAGGAATCGGAGCTAAAACAGCACAAAGAATAGTTCTTGAACTCAAAGACAAGATGTCTGCAGAGTCTATCGGCGGTTCTGTTGCAAGTGATGCTGCAAGTTTTTCAGCAACTTCAAACGGAACAGTTTCTACAGCAGTTACTGAAGCTCTCGAAGCACTTATGGTGCTTGGGTATACACAGGGAGAGGTCGCTCCGATACTAGGAAAACTTGATCAATCACTATCAACACAGGATATGATAAAAGAAACACTCAGAATAATGAACGCAAAGAATATGCGATAATCATACAAAAACATACGAAAGGAAAGATCTATCATGAATCTTGACGAGTTACTAAAAGCTGCCATCAAAGACCCGTCAAAACGTTCACTCTTCTTACAGACACTGATAAAGAGTGACGTGTACGTAATCTGCAAGAACCCTGTTAAAGAGGACAGAAGCAGAGAAGAGGGTGGCATCCAGCTTGAACTGATAACCACACAAAATCCAAACGGCGATATTTTTATTCCATTTTTTACAAGCTATCGCTCACTCCAGCAGTTTGCAAAGAGATATGTTGACTGTTATAAGATTAACTGCCTGAGACTTTTTGACCTTATACAGTCTGTTTCTGCCGTTCTCAATCCCAACTCATACGGTAAGGAGTTTTCTTCACAGGAAATCAAAAGTATTCTCATGATTGCCCGCAACCTTAAAATCAAAGCAATCTCCTATAATGAAGCGGATACGATTAGCTACCGTCCATGTGAACATTCCGTATCACATATTACAAAGGCAGCCTCAAAATTCCTGTCAAAGCAGCCAAATGTTGATCGTGCATATATAATGGAGATGATCAAAGGCTGCGAAAGGCCACAGATACTTATCGTTCTTGATATGATGGGAAGTACAAGAAAATTGTTTGTCCCACTGTCAAAATATCTCTCAAAGACTGTAAAAGCAAATGAGCATCTTTGCTTCATCAGTTTTGAGCAGGACATGGGAAAGAAAGCTGCTGGAACAGTAGAACCATTCTACGTCCGCAAGAAACGCTATTTTGAGAGATAAAATACAGAAAAAACTAACGGAAGGAGGAGATCAGAGATGATAGAAACGGAAGAAATGGAATTTGCCCCAAGAGTAATATCTCCTGAGGTTACCCAAGATGACGGTGATATCGAAATCTCCCTCCGACCACAGAATCTGCATGAATACATTGGACAAGACAAAGTTAAGGAAAAGATTGCTATTTATATCGAAGCCGCCAAGAAGCGCGGCGAACCCCTTGACCACGTTCTTTTATACGGACCTCCCGGTCTCGGAAAAACCACACTTTCATCAATAATCGCTCATGAATTAGGTGTCAATCTTCGTGTAACGACAGGCCCAGCTATTGAAAAACCCGGTGATCTTGTTTCTCTACTCACAAGTCTCAATGATAATGATGTTCTGTTCATTGACGAAATACATCGGCTCTCACGTTCTGTCGAGGAAATACTCTATCCCGCACTCGAAGACAGAGTGATTGACATAATAATTGGAAAAGGGCCTTCCGCACGTTCTATACGTATGGACCTGAAACCATTCACACTCATCGGAGCAACGACAAGAGCCGGACAACTCTCGGCTCCTCTGCGAGACCGTTTTGGCGTCATTGAGCGCCTAGAACTCTACACAACAGAACAGCTCACAGACATAGTCCGCAGAAGTGCAATGATTCTCTGTATTCCTTGTGACATAGATGGAGCTGCCGAAATTGCAGGAAGGGCGAGAGGCACTCCGCGTATAGCAAACCGTCTTCTCAAACGTGTTCGCGATTTTGCCGACGTAATGGGAGACGGACAGATAACCAGAGAAATAGCTTCGATTGCACTAAGCCGACTTGAAATAGACAATTTGGGCCTTGACAGTCTTGACAGACGCATGCTTCAAATGATAATCAAGGGTTACGGCGGCGGTCCAGTAGGACTAGAAACCCTCGCCTCTGCAATAGGTGAAGAATCAGTTACTCTTGAGGATATCTGTGAACCATTTCTTATGCAACTCGGATTCCTTGGAAGAACTCCACGCGGACGAGTTGCAACTCGTCTTGCTTATGAACATCTAGGAATTGTTCCGCCTGAGATCAATTCCGCCAGTACGGATGAAGGTCAGTTAACATTCTGACCCCAATATTAACGCTATGAAAATACAGACTACACGTAAATTCAATTATGAACACAACCTCAAATGCAACCTTAGCGACCAGATGATAAACGGCCAAGGCATGGGGGACGTGTCTAAACTGAAGTTCGGGCTTTTTCAAATGAGCTTTAATGGATGTGAAGTCATTTCAGTATACAATGCTCTTCGATATGTTGGGAAACCGCAGCCACTCCAAGAGGTTGCGTTTTTTCTCGAGAAATACCGAGTTTTATTGGGTACATTTGGCTGTAATGTTTTTCGACTTGGTAAGGCTCTGCGTAAATTCGGCGCTAATTATGAACGTGTCAAGGAGATAGGTGATACACCTGCTTTCATAGTCTCCTTTTGGACCGGCAAACCATTCTTCTCCTCCATACATACAGTCTTCTGCACAAGAGAAGGAAACAGAATAAAAATATACAACAGATATAATAACTGTAATACTATCAGATATGCTGACTCGTTGGAAGAATTATCAAAAAACCGCAAACCATTAGCAATTTATGCTATAAAAAAATAGAATTATTAACGTATCCTATAGAAAGGAGGAGCAATAATGGGAAGACTCTTTGGAAGAGACGGCATGCGTGGCATAGCTGTTACTGAACTGACATGCGAACTTGCACTACAGATTGGACGTGCAGCTGCAGTAGTTCTCGCGGGGCATAATTCTGAAACAACAAGGATTCTCTTAGGAATGGATACACGAAGCTCCTCTGATTCAATAGCTGCAGCTTTATGTGCAGGAATATGCTCTGCCGGCGCAAATGCAGAACTCATAGGCGAGACACCTACTCCTGCGCTAGCTTGGCTTGTAAAAGAAACTGAAGCTAACGGAGGCATAATGGTAACCGCCTCGCATATTAATGCGGAATTCAGTGGCATCAAGCTTTTCTCATCTTCTGGTCACCGACTCAGCGATGACCGCGAAGAAGAAATAGAGAGACTTATTCTTGATGCGCCTGGAGAAATAGTCCCTATTCCGCGCAAGAATTATGGAAAGCTCACATTTACCGATAAAGCAAACGAAAAATACATCACCCATATCAAAGAGATAGCTGATGCAGATCTTAAAGGATTAAAGATTGCCATTGACTGTGCTAATGGTTGCGCTTCTGCAACGGCAAAAGAAATATTCACTGCTCTTGGTGCAGAGATTGTTCTCACAGGAAATACTCCTGACGGGGCAAACATAAACAAGGATTGCGGCAGTACACATATCGACCATCTTATGCGAATAGTAGTCGAGAATAAATGCAGTTGCGGAATCGCTTTTGATGGAGCGGCAGAACGATGCCTTGCTGTTGATGAAAACGGCGGTATTGTCGACGGCGATATGATTGTTGCTATCTGCGCAAAAGACATGAAAGAGCGAGAAACTCTTAACAACAATTCTATTTTATTTACACAGGCAAACAATCTTGGCCTTCTTCAGTTCGCTCGCTCAAACGGAATCGGGACATCAGCTTCATCCCCCGGAGAAAGAAGCATGATTCGTCGGATGCTTGAATGTGGATTCAGCCTCGGAGGCGATTCTGCAGGACATCTGTTATTTCCTGATCTGGCTCCATCTGCTGATGGACAGTTAACGGGTATACGCCTTCTCTCAGCCCTTAAACGCTCAGAAAAGAAACTCAGCGAACTATCAGCTGTTATTGAAAAGTGTCCACAAGTTATGCTGAATGTTCCTATTGACAAACGCTTCCGCGAAGTATGGAAAAATGATCGTGCTGTAACCGGAATAATCGACGAGTTCGAAGGAATACTCGGAGAGGAAGGAAGAGTTGTCGTTCGCGAAGTAGGAATTGAGCCGGTAATACGTATTATGATAGAAGGCAGAGATTTCTCTACAATAAATACGATGGCATTACAAATCGCCGATACTATAAAAGAGCGTCTGACGCTACAACATCCACATTAAGGAGTATTTAAATTGAGGACTGCAAATAACTGGAAGGACTATATAATACTTGATACGTCCGACGGCGAAAAGCTTGAAAAATGGGGGAAGATTTCACTAGTAAGACCAGACCCTCAGATAATATGGAAAACAAATAAAGCCGATCCTCTGTGGAAAAATGCAGATGGTCACTATCACCGCTCAAACAAAGGCGGAGGAGAATGGGAGTTTCATAAGCGCCTCCCTGAAAGTTGGAAAATCAGTTATGGAGCGCTTACATTCAATATACGTCCCACAGGCTTCAAACACACTGGTCTGTTCCCAGAACAAGCTGTAAACTGGGATTTTATGGCAGAGAAAATTCGAGGAGCAGGACGTGATATAAACGTCCTGAACCTTTTTGCATACACCGGAGGAGCTACTCTTGCCTGCGCAGAGGCGGGCGCTAATGTCTGCCATGTTGATGCTTCGAAAGGCATGGTTCAATGGGCACGAGACAACGCCGCTGCTTCAGGACTTTCTGATAAGCCGATTCGGTGGATAGTAGATGACTGTGAAAAATTCATTGCTCGAGAGATACGACGCGAAAGAAAGTATGACGCTGTTATTATGGATCCTCCAAGTTATGGAAGAGGTCCTGGTGGTGAAGTTTGGAAACTTGAGGATTGTGTTTACGACCTAGTAAAGCTCTGCTCTGGTGTGCTCTCAGACAAGCCGCTCTTCTTCCTAATAAACAGCTATACCACCGGACTTTCGCCCTCGGTAATGGGGTATATACTTGGTAGCGTACTGACAGAGCGCTTTGGGGGTAGCGTCAGCTTTGACGAAATAGGGCTTCCCGTGCATTCCACAGGAATGGCCCTTCCCTGCGGATCTACGGCTATCTGGCAGAAATGACACTCTAAAGGACTCCAACCACTGTATTCCATACAGAAAAGTGAGAAGAATGACAAAAAAGCATCTACAAGTCCAAACAGAGGAATAATATGAAAAACATAATCGAGATAAGTAATCTGCACTTCAGTTACCCGTCTGACGGTGACACCGATCCCGTGGAGGTGCTGAAGGGCATCGACCTTACAATAAAAGAAGGCGAATTCGTGGCAGTGCTCGGGCACAACGGCTCCGGAAAATCCACGCTTGCCAAGCACATCAACGCAATACTGCTTCCGACAGAGGGCAAAGTAATCGTTGATGGAATAGACACCGCAGACGAATCGCAGCTTTTTGAACTTCGGCAACGTGCGGGAATGGTCTTTCAGAATCCTGACAACCAGATAGTATCATCCGTAGTCGAAGAAGATGTTGCTTTTGCGCTCGAGAACCTAGGCGTACCATATGAGGAGATGAGAAGGCGCGTTGACGAATCGCTAAAAGCAGTAAATATGTATGACTACCGCCAGCACTCTCCAAGCCAGCTATCTGGCGGACAGAAACAGCGTATTGCCATCGCGGGCATAATTGCCATGCGGCCAAAATGCATAATCCTCGACGAACCAACTGCTATGCTCGACCCGCAAGGAAGAAGAGAAGTCATGGCTACGATAAGAAAGATGAACCGAGAGCAGGGCATAACGATGGTTCTGATAACACATTATATGGATGAGGCAGCGCAATGCGACCGCATAGTCGTCATGGACAAAGGCACAGTTGCCCTTGATGATACACCTCGTGAAGTTTTCTCACACGTCGAGCAGGTAATGGAAATTGGTCTTGACGTGCCACAAGTCACAGAACTCGCTTGGGAACTTCGTAAAGCTGGCTACAACGTCCCCAATGACATAATCACTGAAGAAGAGTGTGTCGAAGCTATACAACATCTTTTTCAGGCATAATTAACTAATAGTTACAATTGATTAAGGAGCGATTTTATTGGCAATTCTTGAGACCCGTCAACTCACATATACCTACAGTATCGGCTCGCCATTTGAAAAAACGGCTGTCGACCACGTAGACCTTAAAATTGAAGAGGGAGAAATGGTAGGCGTGATGGGTCACACAGGCTCAGGAAAATCCACGCTCATACAACATTTCAATGGTCTGCTCAAGCCCACATCCGGTCAGGTATTGCTGGACGGACAGGATATATGGGCAGATAAGAAAAAAATCCGTGATGTCCGTTTTCAGGTTGGACTTGTATTCCAGTACCCTGAGTACCAGATATTTGAAGAAACAGTGTTTAAAGATATCGCATTCGGGCCTCGCAATATGGGATTGGACGAAAAAGAAATAAAGCGTCGAGTTCTTGAAACAGCACATGATATAGGACTAAAAGAAGAACTCCTAAAACGCTCACCGTTTGATCTCTCTGGCGGACAGAAACGCCGCGTGGCTATCGCTGGTGTAATGGCTATGGAGCCTAAAGTACTCATTTTAGATGAACCTACGGCAGGCCTTGATCCAGCCGGCAGAGACAAGATACTCTCACACATAAAACAATATCATGAACGCAAAAAGAATACTATACTAATTGTTTCTCACAGCATGGAGGACATTGCTGGATTCGCTGACAAGATACTTGTCATGAACAAGGCAAAGCTATTCTGCTATGATGATACCGAAAAAGTATTTGGTAGAGCAGATGAGATATCTGAAATAGGTCTCGACGTACCACAGATAACTAAAGTTTTTATGGAATTGAAAAAACAGGGGTTAGACTTTGGAAAGGAAGTATTTACCGTTCCTTATGCACGTGATCTCCTTTTGAAGCATCTGCAAGGAAAGGCAGGTGCTAAGCTATGCTGAGAGATGTGACCATAGGACAGTATTTCCCTGGTAACAGCATAATACACAGACTCGATCCTCGCTTCAAGATAGTCATCACACTAATATACATCCTTATGCTATTCACCGGAAGCAATGTGGTGTGCCTAGCTGTAGGAGCTATATATACATTGATAGCAATATTTCTATCACGTATACCATTGAAAATGTTCTGGAAGAGCGTTAAGCCCCTTCTTCCATTTCTTCTTATAACAGCATTACTTAACATACTGCTTGTTGACAGCGGAGATGTTTTTTTTAAATGGAAATTTTTAAAGATAACCTCCGGAGGTATTAACATAAGTGTCTTCATGATAATAAGAATTGTTCTGCTTATTATGGGTAGTTCACTTCTGACATATACCACCTCTCCTATAACATTGACTGACGCTATAGAACGCCTGCTCTCGCCGCTTAAACTACTTAAATTCCCCGTGCATGAACTGGCAATGATGATGTCAATAGCACTACGTTTCGTACCAACACTTATTGAAGAAACCGACAAAATAATGTCAGCCCAGAAAGCAAGAGGAGCCGAAATTGATACCGGAAGCTTCTTAACAAGAGCAAAGAACATGATATCAATTCTTGTCCCACTGTTTATTTCGTCTTTCCGCCGCGCCGATGAACTCGCAACAGCTATGGAATGCCGATGCTACAATGGTGGAGAAGGACGTACTAGACTTAGACAACTCAAAACTTCCACTCGCGACATCGTAGCGCTGATAATAACAATCTTTTTTTATGCAGCGGCTATAACTGTAAGTATCGTTTTCAAACATTTGATGAAATAATAGTATGAACAACAAAAAAACAAAAATGAAACGAAAGATAAAAAAACCTGTAACTATCTATTTTGAAAGATTCAGGAAAAGTAAGGCAGGAAAAATACTAATTGAAAAAGGTGTGCTGTATTTTGCGCTCGCCTTTATAATACCATCCGTACTTATGCTGGTTGGCTTCGGCCAAAAAGGAATCCACCCGTTCGGCAATAATCAGATGCTTGTTGTCGATCTATGGCACCAGTACTACCCGTTTTTTCGGGTAGTAAGCGAAAAACTTAGAACCGGCGGATCTTTCCTGTACTCCTGGCAGAACGGAATGGGTACTAATTTTCTTTCACTCATTTCCTATTATGAAGCTAGTCCACTTAATCTGCTGTCGATTTTCTGCAGCAACTCAGCAACCAGAGATGCACTGACATATATTCTAATTGCAAAAATAGGATTTGCCGGAGCTTTTTTCAGTTGCTTTTTAAGATATACATATAAACGCAAAGATTTCTCAATAGTAGTCTTTTCAACAATGTTTGCTCTTTGTAGCTACATGCTCGGCTACTACTGGAATGTTATGTGGTTTGACACTATTGCGCTGTTCCCGCTCGTAATGACAGGTATTGTCGCACTCTGCAGAGAAAAAAAGTGGATGCTCTATACTCTTTCTCTTGCATTTTCACTCATTTCAAATTACTACATTGGTTATTTTACATGCGTATTCACTCTTTTCGTCTTCTTTGCAATAGCGGTTATAGAATGTAAAGGAATAAAGGATTTTTTTATAAAGCTATGGCTGATAATCCGTTCATCCGTAATCGGCATCGCTCTAGGCGCTTTTATTCTGATCCCTGCATATGAGGGACTTAAACTCACTTACAGTATAAACAACCAGTTTCCACAAACTTTAAAGTGGTACGAAAAATGGTATGACATCCTAGCCAATCTCATATCATACAGCGAACCAGCAAAGAAAGAAGGATTACCTAATTTTGCGTGTGGTATGCTTGCTGTAGTGCTATTTGGAGTCTTCCTCTTCTCTGCCGGAATCAAGATACGTGAGAAAATATCCATTTCTTCACTTCTCGTACTAATATTTGTAAGCTGCAATCTTAACGTGCTTAACTTTATCTGGCACGGCTTCCATGCAACAAATCAGATACCGTATAGATTCGCTTTCATATTCTGTTTTTTGCTTGTCGCCGCAGCGTACCGTGCGTACGATGTAATGACCGCAAAAGGAATTAAAATATATCAATTAGTCTTACTTGTCCTCGCACCTGCGTTTATCTTTGGACTTAATGTGTGGAAATCGATGAAGACAGATGCGGGCTTTTCATTTGACGGAGCATTCCGCGCTTCTGTTTTTATTACCGGAGCATATCTGCTTGTGTTCATAGCAGGAAAGATCTTTCCGTTCAAGAACAATTCCGTCCGCTTAAATGTTATAAATGCTGCTCTGGCTGCTGCAGTAATCGCTGAGCTTACTAGCAACACTATTATCGGTGTCAAGACTGTAGGAGCTTCAAGCTACACTTCATATCCTTACCTGAATAAGAATGTGCAAGCACTCTTAGGTGTTATGCGTGAAGACGATTACAGTCCATTCTCACGTGTTGAGATGACCAGTACATATACTCTCAACGACGGTGCAACTTATGGCTATAATGGAGTATCACAGTTCTCATCTATGGCTAACGTATCAGTAACAAAATATTTCCGTAAGCTGGGACTATATGCCTCTGAAGCAGGAAACCGATATTACTATCGAAATTCCACTCCAATGGTCAATGATCTGTTGGGAATTAATTATATCATTTCCAAGAGCGGAGCACTTAACAACAGTGCAATGTCTCTTATGGAAATTGCCGAAGCCGACAACTCGCATCTTTACAGAAGCAAGTATCCTATGTCTATCGGCTTTATGATGAACAGCAATATTCTTAAACTAGAACTTGCTGCAGCTGATAATCCATTTGAATTCCAGAATGATATAGTAACGCTCGCAACGGGAACAAAGCAGGGAATCTTCACAAGACAGCCTATACACGATTACACTTTTAACAATGCTGAAGGACAAAAGACCGACTTTGGCACGTTCTCTTTTGATGTTACTGATCAAAAAGAAAAAGCATCTGCAACCTTAATCTATGACGGAGTCGAGGGTGCTTATCTATATGGCTATGCCAAGAACGGCCCCGCAGAAACCATAGATGTAAAATGTGACGGGCAGATCGCAGACAGTGGAATCTCTGCCGACGACTATCCTATAGTATTCCCGATGGGCAACGGTCAAGAAGGAAGCACTTTTGAAGCAACTCTTAATTTTGAAGAAGACCGGGCAGCTGGCGCTTTCACTGTTCAAGTTTATGCACTCAATGAGGAAGCCTTTAACAAGGCATATTCCGAACTCGCAGATGAACAGCTTGAACTCACCGAGTTTTCAGATACAAAAATAAAAGGTATTATCAATGTTAAAAGACGTGGAATTCTTTACCTGTCGATACCATATGAGAGAGGTTGGAGCATTTACGTTGATGGTAAAAAAGTTTCAACAACAAAGATTTTCGACGCTATGTTAGGTGCAGAAATAGGACCAGGCGAACACGAAATCGAACTAAAATATTTCCCAGACGGTCTCGGAAAAGGGATAATTATAAGTATTTCAGCAACATTTCTATTTATTCTTTTAGTTGTTGCTGGAAATGCAAGAAAAAAGCACAAGAAAGCAACACCTACAGCCATTATTCAAAATGTCAGCAATAACGAAACGGAAGATGTTACAGAATGAGAAATCTAAAGGTAATGACCGCTTACCGCGGAACTAAATATCATGGTTTTCAGCGGCAAGCTAATGCCGTTACCATACAGGAAGTACTTGAAAAAGCCGTATCCAAAGTACTTAATGAACAAGTAACCATTATAGGATGTTCAAGAACAGATACTGGGGTTCACGCAAATAACTTCTGTTTCAATGTTAAGACAGAAAGTAGTATCCGAACACTTGGATTCTGTCGAGGTGTAAATGGAGAACTACCAGATGATATCTCAATTCTTAGTTGCGAAGACGTACCGCTTGATTTTCACGCTAGATACGATTGCAAAGGAAAAGAGTATGTTTATAAGATGCACTGTCGCGAATCCAAAAATCCTTTTGCATCAGATCTTGCCTTTCATTACAGACGGCGATTTGATGTGGAAAAAGCGCGCTTAGCCGCATCACACCTCGTCGGAACTCACGATTTCGCGTCGTTTTGTGCCGACTGTACAAACGTATCAACAACAGTGCGCACAATTTATTCCCTTGAAATAGAAAATAATGGTGATTCCGTGATAATGCTTGTAAAAGGTGATGGTTTTCTGTATAATATGATTAGGATAATAGCAGGTACGCTGCTGGATATCAACGAAGGCAAAATAGAGCCTGATGATATGCCTAGGATTCTAGCTGCCAAAGACCGTCTTCAGGCAGGCAGAACTGCAATGGCACACGGACTGTACCTCAACAAGGTATACTACTCTGAAGAAGAACTCCACTCAAACAGATAAAGCATAGGGATAGTTAGAACAAAAGGAGGCAGCACAATGCCAATGTATGACGCCAACGATATCGTTGAGCAGAAAAACAGGGACAAACGAAGGAAACGGTTAACAAAACTTCTTATAATACTGGCCGTTGCTATATTAGGCGTTTCACTCTTCTTAACTCAGGAGCTATGGCTTCCAAAATTACGAGGACTTGGTACGCAGTATAAAACTATAGTTAATGACGGACGTCTCGCAGAAGGCAATTTCCCAATCGAAATAAATGGAGGTGCCCAATATCAATTAAGTTGCTCAAATGAAAATGTCATTGTTATGAGTGACGCCTACATATACTTCTATAACGAGGAAGGCGGAGAAATAAAACGGCGCCAGCATGCACTTTCAAATGCTGTAATGGAAGCGGTAAACGGAAGGGTTCTCTTATTTGAAAGTGGCGGAACCGAATTTAGTGTTGAAGACAAATCAGGCCTTCTGTATATGAACAAGCTTGATAAGAATATAATGTTTGCAAGACTTAGCAAAGAAGGGTATGCGGCAGTAGTAACAACTTCTGAAAACTATGACTGTGAAATAATCGTCTATGATCGAAAAGGCAAAATGATATACCACAGAAAATGCGTTGAGAGAGTAAACGATATCAGCTTCGAAGAAGGAAGCAAAGGTTTTGTTATCAGTTACTTCTATGCTGAAAACGGATCACTTGTCACATCTGTGCAGAAAGCAAGTTTCACTGAAGATAAAGAAAAATGGAACTCTCCCGGACTTGATACATTAGGCCTTGATGTATACAACTATGAAGAGGGCGCATTCGTTTTAGGCATTGACGCATGCGGTTATGTTGACAACAAAGGACAAATAACCTCCTTCTATCGTTATGAGGGAGATTTTGCTGGTGGCTCAAGCGAAGAAGGACAATCTGCTGTAATAATAAACAGCGACGACAGAAGAAGATATGAAATGGCACTTTTCAATGATGGCAACTCCGAGCCAATAATAATTGAATTTGACACGCCTCTTATTGATGTCAAAGTTGAAGATGGCCTTGCATATGTTATGAAGAAAGATGCTGTCCTAGCATATGATTTCAAGGGCAAACTACGTTCAACAGCTAATATAAATGATTCATATACTGGCTTCACGAGAAGCGACAATTATGTATTTCTGAAAAGCTATAATAAAATTGACAGAATCAACTACGAAAGTTGATTAATGTCCGAAGGGAGGGTGTACAGGTTCGTTTTCAACCTGTACACATGAAAACATGGGAAATCAATTCTGGTGGTTCTATGATGTTATCGCAATTGCGATAACTCTAGTCTGCATTTTTTTGTCAAGCAAAAAAGGAACTATTAAAGCTGCGATTACTACTGTAGGCTATGGTATAGCACTTGCCTTAGCTCTTGGAATTAGCAGTAGTACCGCTGAAACTCTTTACCAAAACACAATGAGAAGCAGTTGTATAAACAACATCGACAGATCTCTTAAATCAGACACTTTCGTTAATAAATATGCTTCCTATCTTGAATCGCTTGGATATTCACTTCGTGTAAATCCTGAAAAACTTACATCTATTTTCGGAGGAGAAAAGAATATTGACGAAGAACTTGTGAAGTATATAAACAACATTAATGGCCGTCGAATTGCAGAGGATGAAGAAGTTATAAGTCTTGTTCACGAAGGATATGCTGTTGTCATTCGTGACATTGTCTCACAAAATGTTAATAAGTACGCTGCTGAAACCGCAGCAAAGGAAATCCGAAGTGACAGTAGTGGTATGCAGGAACTTGCTCCTCTTATTACAGACAGAGAAGATCGCACTCCTGCCGCAAAATATATTGCTGACCACTATACAGCGCCTGCATTTGTAACAATTTACAAGCTCATCGGCTTCCTACTTCTTTTCGTTGCAGCAGCAATTATGATATATCTGATACTGAAGCAATATATGTCCAGAGACGATACAAAAATCGATGCTGGCGCACATATTTGCGGAGGAATCATCGGTATCATCAAAGGTGGCTTGTTTGTTACTGTAGCCGCAGCACTAATACGAATATGGGCTATCATGGGAAGTGACGAGATGCTCTTTTTCAACAATAGTGTTATTGATAAATCTATTATTTTTAAATACTTCTACACTTTCGTATCATCACTCTAAGTGTGTTTAACCATCTTAACAGGAGGAACATCCTATGATAATGTGCAGCAATTGCAAAAAACGACCTGCTGTCGTATTCATTACCTCTGTACAGGGAAATGAAAAAAAGAATGAAGGCCTTTGCCTCGCCTGTGCTAGAGAAAGAAAAATTCCGCAGGTTGCTGAATATATGGAAAAACTTGGTATTACTGACGAAGAAATCGACCAGCTTTCTGATCAGATGATGGGAATGCTGGACGGCGACTCTTTTGAGATGGGAGGGCAGGGAATAATGCCGGACTTCATCTCAAATATGTTCGGAGAAGAGAACAGTTCAGAGGATAAAGACGTTGATTCAACGCTCCCGGATAGTGAAGAGAAACCTAGAAAAAAAGGACTGTTCGGAAGAGAAAAAACTGAAAAGAAAGAAAAAAAGAAAGAACTCAAGTTCCTTGGAAGTTATTGTACAAATCTGTCGCAGAAAGCTGCTGACGGTCAGCTTGACCGAATAATCGGCAGAGACAAAGAAATAGCACGAGTTGTTCAGATTTTGTCTCGCAGAACAAAGAACAATCCGTGCCTTATCGGTGAACCTGGCGTCGGCAAAACTGCAATTGCAGAAGGAATAGCACAGAGAATCAATGAGGGCGATGTTCCGCTGAACCTTGCAGACAAGAAGCTCTATCTCCTCGACCTTACTGCACTTGTTGCTGGAACACAGTTCCGTGGCCAGTTTGAAAGCCGTGTCAAAGGACTTGTGGATGAAGTCAAAAGAGAAGGAAATATTATTCTTTTCATTGACGAAGTACACAATCTTGTAGGTGCAGGGGACTCTGAAGGCTCGATGAACGCTGCAAACATTCTTAAACCGGCACTCTCACGAGGAGAGGTTCAGGTAATCGGAGCTACAACATTCGGAGAATACAGAAAGTACATTGAAAAAGACTCTGCATTAGAACGTCGTTTTCAGCCTGTAACGGTTACAGAACCTACTATAGAAGATACTGTAAATGTTCTCCTTGGTATCAAGAAATACTATGAAGACTATCATAAAGTTCATATCTCTGATTACCTTATAAGGGTTTGTGCGGTACTTTCCGAAAGATATATAACTGACAGATTCCTTCCTGATAAGGCTATTGACCTCATGGACGAAGGTTGTGCTCATGCAAATATCCGCTCACCTGAGATAGCTGAATATGCTAAGAAAATCAAAGAAATCAGTGTGCTTGAAGGAATGGAGACTACCCTGTCAGAGCAGAATGAACCAGATTATCAAGCTCTCGCTGAGGTAAAAGGAAAGCTTATTCACGCTCGTGATGACGCGGCACAACTAAAGGAAAAAGCTGAAAATGTTCAGGTCACTGAAGAAGATATTACAAAAGTAGTTGAACTTTGGACAGGTATCCCTGCAAGCAAAATTGCAGAAACAGAATTCCTCAAGATAACCAAACTTGAGAATGCATTAAAGAAACGTGTACTTGGACAGGATGAAGCAGTTGAAGTACTAACTCGCGCAATCAAACGAACAAGAGTACAGCTCAATAAACGCAGAAGACCTGCATCATTTATTTTTGTTGGACCGACAGGTGTCGGCAAAACTGAGCTTGTTAAAGCACTTTCTGAGGAACTGTTCGACTCGACAGAACCTCTTATCCGACTTGATATGACAGAATATATGGAGAAGCATTCTGTTGCCAGAATGATAGGATCTCCTCCCGGATATGTAGGATATGATGAAGCAGGTCAACTTACTGAAAAAGTTCGCCGTAAACCTTATTCAGTAATCTTGTTCGACGAAATTGAAAAAGCTCATCCTGATGTTATGAATATTCTCATGCAAATATTGGATGAAGGACATATTGATGACGCACAAGGAAGAAACATCAACTTTGAAAATACAATAATCTGCATGACTTCTAACGCAGGCTCAACAGATAAGAGTGTCGGTGTTGGTTTCAACCGTACTGAAAATGAGATCTCCCGCGACAAGGCGATGAAAGGACTACGTGAATTCCTTCGTCCTGAATTCATTAGTCGTATCGATGAAGTAGTTGTATTCAAACAGTTAACCAAAGAGGATTTTGCACATATAGCAGCTCTCATGCTAGACGAAATGAAAGAACCTCTTGCAGAGAAAAACATTTCAGTATCTTATGATGATCAGGCACTTAAACTCATTGCTGAGAAATCTTTCGGCAAACCATATGGTGCACGTGATATACGTCGTGTAATCCGTCAGGATGTTGAAGACAAAGTTGCAGAAATGATAATCACCAACTCGTCAAATATAGATGAAATTAGCATATCTGTTGATGGGGATAACATAACTGTTTCAGGAAAGAAAAAGGAGCAAACGGAAGAATGAACTTAAAAAAACTAATTGCCATTGCAACGACTACGGCAATGCTTGTTTTGTCAGCATCCTGCGGTAATTCCACAAACTCATCACCAGGATCTACAGAAAAGGATTCAACGCCTTCACCAACAGGAGCTTACAGCGATAGTGTAGTTGCAGCTGTTGAAGGACCTAAACTTATGTTTTCAAATGTTGAAGCTGCTCCAGGAGAAACAGCCGAAATATCTTTGATCGTAAGTGGCGCACACAAGAACTGGACTATGTGTGGCATTCATGTAACATTTGGAGAAGACTTAGAATGTGTTATGGATGATCCGGCAAATAATCGGATTTCGTATGAACTCGGTGCCGCTTCAAAACACTCTTCAGGATCGGTTGGAATGCTTTGGGTTAATCAGCTTCCTGAAGAACTAACATCCAATCATCTTGGCTGCTTATTTTTCACTGAAATCTTTGAAGGTGATATGGGTGGAGATGGTGAAATTGTGAAGTTCTTCTTCAAAGTCCCTGAAAAGGCAAAGAAAGGGACTGTATATCCAATTGGAATATATTATATGCCACCAGATGAAGCACGTGAAGATATGTTCAGAAACAGTGCAGATGATCTGTCGCTTGAAAAATACGCCTTTGAGAACTGGACCGGAGGAAGCATAACAGTTGTCTAAGAATTATTAGATAAATATTACTAAACATATTATTACAACGCATAGGCTGATTATAACCAGTCTATGCGTTTTTTGAGATAGTTTTGATACTATTTTTTCTACTAACCAACAACTTTCCACAACTATAAAATATAAAAAGGTCAAAAAAGCTTGAAAAATACGGTAATTGTGACGAATGTGTGAAATAATGTATTGACTTTATTGTTTTAATATGATATCATATAGCTATACTTTTTATATTTTTGGAGGAAAACACTATGGAAGACAATAAGCTCAATCCCACAGGCGTTCCCGAGGAAGTTAACAATGCTGCTGAGGCAGTTGCAGATGCTGCTCAGGAAGGCGCAGATACAATAGCTGATAAGGTTGCCGAAAAAGTTGAATCATTCGGCGACGCCGCAGAAAATGTAAGTGATAAGGTAGTTGATACTGTTACTGGTGTTGTTGATGCTGCTGGCGAAGCTGCTGACGATTTTGGTGACAAGGTTGCTGATGTTGTTTCAGGCGAAGCTGCTGATGCAAACGCTTCTCTCGGTGACAAAGTCGCTGATGTTGTTAATGCTGCTGGCGATGCAGCTGATACTTTCGGAGAAAAAGTCGCTGATACAGTAAGTGAAGCATTTGGTAATGCTACAGATTCCGCTGAGAAGGCTATATCTCCAGATGCTATTTATGGTGGTGCGCCTGCTGCAGGCGGTAGCAAAGTACTCTCTATAGTATCTCTCGTTTGCGGTATCGTTGCTATTCTTGCAACACTTCTCAGTTGTTGCTGCACAGGTGCTCCAAACCTTATTTTTGGTATTGCTGCTCTCGTTACTGGTATTCTTGCAAAGAAGAAAAACTGTGAAGGACAGGGTATGGCTCTTGCTGGTATCATCATGGGTGGAGTCGCTGTTGCTGCAGGTCTCGTTTGGGTTATTTGGATGATTATCAGCCTTGCAACAGGTACTGCTTCATCACTTACCAAGTCCTTTAATTCTTAATCCATCTATTAAAATGGATAAAACCAAACGGATAAAGTTAGCTGTACTTATAGGCGTCCCCGTATTGCTTTTAGTTGCATTTCTTTTCAGGAATCAGATAATGTCCTTAAGCAAATTTTTAGGGCCTTGTATATTCCATGAGACGACAGGTTTACACTGCCCTGGCTGCGGAAACACAAGAGCAGTTAAAGCATTGTTAAATCTACATCCTATAGTATCATTCAGAAATAACCCTATCATAATTCTCCTAACACTAACAGGCCTCGGCTTCTATACTGAACTTGCTTTCGATGTGTTTGGAAAAAAGATAAGGTTCATGCCGCGGAATTTTATCTTCTGGACCGCAATTCTAATTGTGCTGATGATATTCTATGTGCTGCGTAACTTTTTTCCTGTACTAGCACCACTTTCATAAGTATAAAAGGGTACATCTTCTAGGTGTACCCTTTCTACAATTCTTATTTTAGGAGGAATTAAAATGAATTACGAAAACAATCCCCCCTATAATTCAGAAAACTCTGTACAGTCGCCACCATCACAGAATTATTATCAGCAGCCATACTACAACGAATTTAACTATGGTGCTTATCCTCCTCCGAATAGAACAAACCCACTCGGAATAGTCTCTATGATTTTAGGAATCGTTTCTCTTGTAGTTGCAATAGTTACCAGTTGCTGCACTCTAGGATTTAACATGCCTTTCGCTATTGCTGCTATCGTAACCGGTATTTTTCAGATTAAGTCAAAGACTAATCAAAATGGCCGAGGTATGGGGATAGCCGGCATAATATGTGGAAGTATATCGATAGCAATCTTCCTTATTATTCTGCTGTTCTTCTTAGTAATATTCATTATTTCATTATTATCAGACACATCCACAAGCAATCACACTTACTATTGAACACCTAAATAGTATGCTTGTATTAACCAAAATAAAGAAAATCAAATGACTCTTAATAAAAGATTAAAACTATTTATCGCACTGGGCGCTCCGCTAGTTCTAGTCACACTTTTTTTACTCCGTGACTATATTATGCCAGTTGGTCATTATTTCCCATGTATCTTTAATAAACTTACTGGTTTATTATGCCCTGGATGTGGAAATACCCGTGCTGTCAACCATCTTTTACATGGAAGAATCTGGAGTGCTCTTAGATGTAATCCTGATCTCCCATTTATCATAATAGTGCCTATTGGTTTCTACATAGAACTTATAGCCGATTTGCTTGGAAAAAAACTTAGAATAGTTCCTCGATCTATGTGGTTCTGGATGCCGATAATCATAGCATATGCATTATTTTTTGTGCTTCGCAATATAATACCGGAACTAGCACCTCCTGCCATCTTTTAAAAAATGTTTGACATTCTATTGACAAATCGGAAATAATATGATAACATAATTACTGTAATTATTTTTTTGGAGGAAAGCTTTATGGAAGACAATTTCAACACAGGTATGCCTGATACTAATGATACTTCATCAAGCACAGGCTACACAGACACATCTTATTCAACTACTGACACTTACAGTTCAGGATATGACGCATATTCAGGCGCACCTGAAGAGCCTAAGACACTCTCTATCGTATCTCTTGTTTGCGGTATTGTAGGTCTTCTCTTTAGTTGCTGCTGCTGTTTAGGTCTTATTGGTGACATAGCTGCTATCGTTACAGGTATACTCGCTAAGAAGAAAAATTGCGGCGGTCAAGGAATGGCTCTTGCAGGTATAATCATTGGTGCTGTTGGTATTGTTATTTACATCATCACAGTTATCATCAACATCGCAACAGGTAGCAGCGAGGCATTCACAAACAGCTTCATGGAAGGATTCCAGGAAGGTCTCAACGGCGGCTTCATCACATTCTTTGCTTAATTATTGAAAAGAAATACGTACAGAAAAGGGTACACAACTTTGATGTGTACCCTTTTTGTTATATTGTGATTAATGATAACTTAAAAATCAAACTTTTCTTTGATTTTCTCAAAGAAACTCTGTCTCTTAGAATAATTCTTATCAGTCAATGATGCTTCAAATGAACGAAGCAGGTCTTTCTGTTTTTTCGAAAGATTCTTCGGAACTTCAACATATATCTTAACATATTGATTTCCTCGCTCTGGACGGTTAACTTTCTTAATTCCCTTACCCTTAAGACGGAATACTGTTCCATTCTGTGTTCCTTCGCTTATGCTGTATCTTACATCACCGTCGATTGTAGGAACAGTGATGTCTGCGCCAAGAACAGCTTCCATATACGTAACCGGTATGTCACAATGTATATCGTAACCCTCACGAGTAAAAAGCGGATGATTTCTGACTGATATACCAAGGAGAAGATCACCTGCCGGGCCTCCGTTAATGCCGCAGTCACCCTGCCCGCTAAGACGAATTGTCTGTCCGTCATCTATACCTGCAGGAATGTCGACAGTTACTGTTTTCTGAACTCTAACCCTGCCCACACCACGGCATTTTGCACAGGGATTCTTAACTATCTTTCCTTTTCCTCCACAATGAGGACAAGGCTTAGTTGATGATATGGCTCCAAACGGTGTGCGCTGTGTAGCCTTTATGCTACCTCTTCCCTGACAATCTGGACAAATTTCAGCCGATGTTCCAGAATCAGCACCTGTTCCATGACAGCTCTCACAAACTGCCATTCTGAAAAGTTTGATATCCTGCTTCTTTCCATTACATGCATCCATAAAGTTAATAGTAACAGCTTCCTGGATATCCGAACCTCGTCTTGGAGCATTTGCATTTGAGCGAGAAGAACCACCGCCAAAACCGCCAAAACCACCAAATATACTCTCAAGGATATCACCCATATCACCGAAACCGCCAAAGCCGTCCATTCCACCAGCTCCGCCATAATTGGGATCAACTCCTGCATGACCGAACTGATCATACTTTGCACGTTTTTCAGGATCTGATAGTACCTCATTAGCTTCATTTATCTCCTGGAACTTCTCAACGTAGGAAGGGTCATCAGGATGGAGATCAGGGTGATTCTCTCTTGCCTTCTTACGGAAGGCTTTTTTAATTTCGTCCTCTGAAGCACCTTTTTGAATACCAAGGACTTCATAATAATCTCTTTTTTCAGCCATATTCTATTCTCCGTTCTGATTCAAGTCGCATTTTCGCTGTCTGAACCGTAAATATCTCGCCAGTCAATTCCCGTGTCGTTGTCGAAGTAACAATTGCCAGTTATTTTCTCATCACTCAACATTCGGTCATATGATTCTTTACTATCAGGAACTACAACCGTTAGCTGATTGACTGAATACTTTTTAAGGATGGGTTCAATTTCTGCATACGCACGCTCAAACTCAGGCTTTTCCGTTCCAACAGGTAAGATCATATTAACCGACCATGTGCCTGCCATCAACTCCCTGCCTATATTTCCAAGATTATATGTTTCCTCTCCACGGTCTATCGAGAGATACTCGTTATCCGATTCGAGACTATAGGTATTGAGATGATAAGTTGGATAACTTTCATAAACCTCATCTATTAAGGATTGTGTCCATTCCCGAGAATAAACAAATCCAGCAAGTCCGCTTTTAAGACGATAGCCACCAAAATCACTTGATATCATTATTGGAGCATTTTCATCGTCTCCTGATGCTATGTAATCATCCAGTACTATTTTTACATAGTACCCACTGTCTGTTTTTCGGAAATCATAAAGACTATATGATTTACTTCCGAGAAAATTGGATGCATATTTCATAAGGTTGAAATACGTGGAAACAGCTTCCTCTGAAAGGTCATCAGCTTTTCTATCCGCAATATCAGCAGCGTGCATTTTACTTTCTTCAGCCATCTTTCGAATACTGTCAGCAGTATTGATGCTTGTTGAACTTGATGGCTCTGTCACAGGAACAATAGCATCATTTCCAGATATAACAGCCGCTGACCGACTGCATCCAGACAAAGTGAGAGCTGCTGCAAACAAAAGTGGTACATACACATTATTCATTTTTATCACATCTTTATATATGCCTTTAGGGCGAAGGATTCTTCGCCCTAAAATTTTTAATTAGCCAGCAAGCTGATTTTCAACGATTTGCTCGCCTTGTGAACGGCCACCGTCATAATCACCAACATTATCATTAGCAATTCCGCCAAACCATTTAAGGCCCAACCATATAGCAACTCCAAAAGCCGCTATAATAAGCGCATATTTAATAATGTTTTTTGTTCCCTGACTCATTGATTATCATACCTCTGTAAAGTCAGCGTCAACTACTCCGTCATCATTTGAGCTACTTGTATCTGCTTCTCCACCCATATTAGCAAACTGTGATGGATCTATACCACCGCCATTAGGATTAGCCTGCTGATAGATCTTTGCAGATAAATCATAGAAGGACTTCTGGAGATCTTCCTTAAGGGATTTTATCTCATCGTTGTTATCAGCTGCGATTGCAGAACGAAGAGCTGAAGCCTTAGCTTCGATATCTGCCTTTTCATCTGCAGAAACCTTGTCGCCAAAATCAGCGAGAGCCTTTTCACACTGGAATACAAGATTCTCTGCCTCGTTCTTATTATCTACCTGCTCACGACGCTTCTTGTCCTCTGCAGCATACTGTTCAGCTTCCTTAACAGCCTTATCAATATCATCCTTGGACATATTTGTGGAAGAAGTAATAGTAATATTCTGCTCCTTACCTGTTCCAAGATCCTTAGCAGATACATGAACGATACCATTCTGGTCGATGTCGAATGTAACCTCAATCTGTGGGATTCCTCTAGGAGCAGGAGCGATACCATCAAGACGGAATGTTCCAAGTTGCTTGTTATCTCTAGCGAATTCTCTTTCACCCTGAAGAACGTTGATGTCAACTGCAGGCTGATTATCAGAATAAGTTGAGAATATCTGTGACTTCTTTGTCGGGATAGTTGTATTTCTTTCAATCATTCTTGTACAAACACCACCTGCTGTCTCGATACCGAGTGAAAGTGGAGTTACATCAAGAAGGAGCAGACCATTCTTTACATCACCGCCAAGAACACCGCCCTGGTAAGCAGCGCCAAGAGCTACACATTCATCAGGATTGATCCCCTTGAATGGATCTTTTCCGATAAGCTTCTTAACAGCTTCCTGTACAGCTGGAATTCTTGAAGAACCACCAACCATAAGAACTTTATTAATTTCAGAAATCTGAAGTCCGCTGTCACTTAAAGCCTGTCTTACAGGTCCCATTGTAGATTCAACAAGATCAGCTGTAAGTTCGTTAAACTTAGCCTGTGTTAGTGTAAGGTCAAGATGCTTAGGAGTACCTGATGCATCTACAGTAATAAAAGGAATGTTGATATTTGATGTAGTTGTTGAAGAAAGCTCAATTTTAGCCTTCTCAGCAGCGTCCTTAAGTCTCTGAGCTGCCATCTTATCCTGAGAAAGATCAACTCCGTCAGACTTCTTGAACTCATCAACTATCCAGTTGATAATACGCTGATCAAAATCATCACCACCAAGACGATTGTTACCAGCTGTAGCAAGTACCTGCTGAACATCCTCACCCATCTCAATAATGGATACATCAAAAGTACCACCACCAAGATCGTAAACCATTACGGTCTGTTCCTCTTCCTTATCTATACCATATGAAAGAGCTGCAGCAGTTGGCTCATTGATGATACGTCTAACATTAAGACCAGCTATCTGACCAGCATCCTTTGTAGCCTGTCTCTGTGAGTCTGTAAAGTAAGCAGGAACTGTGATAACTGCCTCTGTAACGGTCTCTCCAAGGTATGCCTCTGCATCTGCTTTAAGCTTCTGAAGTATCATAGCAGAGATTTCCTGAGGAGTATAGTTCTTTCCATCGATTGATACCTTATAATTGGAACCCATATGTCTCTTGATGGAAGAGACTGTTCTGTCGTGGTTTGTGATAGCCTGTCTCTTTGCTACCTGTCCTACAAGACGCTCACCATTGTTTGTGAAAGCAACAACAGATGGTGTGGTTCTTGCACCTTCACTGTTAGGGATAACAACTGCGTTACCACCCTCCATAACAGCTACGCACGAGTTTGTTGTACCAAGATCGATACCAATTATCTTTCCCATAATTATTTCCTCCTAAAATATAAAGCTGTCAGCGTTTTACTGATAGCGTCCGTGATACGGACTGATTGATGTGTTTAATAATTGTGATAACCTGTTCTATACGGCTATACCGCAACGGCTACCATTGCCGGACGTATTAGCTTGTCGCCAAGCATATATCCCTTTTGGAATACCTGACATACATGATTGCTTGCGTAATCAGTATCCTCAAGTTGCTGTATTGCATTGTGGAAATTCGGATCAAATTCTGCTCCGAGAGCTTCTATCTCCGTAACATTCATCTTTGTTAAAAAGTCCTTCATCTGACCAAATATCATGCTCATACCATTCTTAAAATTGTCATCACTACACTCAGCTTCGAGCGATCGTTCAAAACTATCAATAACAGGAAGCAATGTTTCAATACACTTAGCAGCAGCATTTGAATACGTATCTGCTTTTTCTCTTGCTGTTCGCTTTCTGTAATTGTCATACTCTGCAAACAGTCTTAAGTATTTATCATTTGCTTCTGAAAGCGCATCCTCGAGTTCAGCATACTGTGCAGCGCTATCGTTATACTCACTTGCTGCATCATCCTCATCCTCAAGCTCTGTATCGACATCGTCGATTTCCTCGGCGATCTCCTCTTCCAATAACTCCTCATCCGGAAGCTCATTGTCAATGATTTTATCTTCCATGGGTGTCTGCTCCTTTCTACGTCTGCGGTGGAATTACATCCGCATTCGTAACGGTATTGTCATCATCACCTGACATAAGGTCAGAAATCTTTCCTGTCAGGTATTCAATGTAGGGAATTATCTTTCTATAGTCAACTCTCATCGGTCCTATTATACCGAGAGAACCTACATCCTCACCATTTCGACGGTACTTCGAGACTATCATGCTCGAGTTACCAATAGCAAAATTGCCACCAGCTCCAAACTTAACCTGGATACCACTAAAAGTATCTTCAAGCAGATCAGTAAGCTCATGCTTATGCTCTATAAATCTTACTACCTCCATCTTATCAAGGTCACTGCATGAGAGAAGCTTTTCTCCTCCGCTTACTGTCAACTCCTGATGCTTTAAATCAGCTGAGAGTTCACAAATTCCCTTAACGAGCGGTGAAAGAGTAACCATATATGCCGATACGGCAGCAATCATCTTATCCAGCATTTCCTCAGACAGCTCATCAACTGATATGCCACTGAGATTCTCATCTATATATTTTGTAAAGAAGTCAAGCTGTTCGTGACTGAGATCAAATTCAAGACGGCATGCTTTATTCTTAATACTGCCGCTTGATGTTATCAAAAGAATAACATATAATCGCTTTCCTGTAGGTATTACCTCAACCTTCGAAATTACCGAAAACCGCGGAGCCGAATTCGTGACCACTGCAGCACACTGTGTCAATTCCGTAAGAGCAGCTGCGGCATTCTGAACCAGCAATTCTTCAGGAGTATCTTCATCACCCAGTCTCTCGTCGAGCATTTTCTTTTCCTCATCCGATAGCTCGGGGAGCGTCATAAGCTCGTCAATATATAATCTGTAACCGAGATACGTAGGTATCCTTCCCGCTGATGTATGCGGTTGTTCTAAGTAGCCGAGCTGTTCCAGTACAGCCATATCGTTTCTGATAGTAGCTGACGAGGCTTTGATATGTTCTAGCTGAGAAATGGTCTTTGAGCCGACTGGCTCGCCGGTTCTGATATATTCGTCAACCACAGCAGCAAGAACTTTCAGCTTTCTGTCGTCCACGAAAAACACAACCTTTCTTTATATCGGATATGTCCTCCGACTCGTTTAGCACTCTGCATCCTTGAGTGCTAATATAAATTTACCACTATTATTGACCATTGTCAAGGATTTTATTCATTTTCGTCGTTTCGCACAATCGTAATCGGCAATAATTTCCGGTTTTGTACATTTGCCATTGACTTTCAAACACATAAGTGATATACTATTCAATGTGTAAGTTTTTCGAAAGAAGTCGATCAATGCATGAATAAGGTGCGTAAACATATTATATTCTATGGTTCGGTTCAAGGTGTAGGATTCCGCTACAGAGCGTTCTACGCTGCACAAACATACGGAGTATCTGGATGGGTAAAAAACAACTTCGACGGCTCTGTTGAAATGGAAGCGGAAGGCACAGAAAAAGCCATTGATGATATGATACTTACTATTGAAAAAGGCACTTTTGTACGAATAGAGAATATGAGTGTTAATGCACTCCCTCTGCATGGAGACTACAGCTTCGAAATACGCTGAAAGTCCGCAATTATCAGTAAGGAAGCAATTGTTTTCAGCAACAAATGATATTGACTGCATATTATTATGTGTGATATAATCTAATCACAATAGAATAGTGCAGCAGTGTCGCATAATCGATGTATTCTTAAAGGAGACAGTTATGGGAAAGTATTTTGGAACAGATGGATTTAGAGGCACTGCAAACGAGAACCTCACAGCTGACCACGCATTCAAAGTTGGACGCTTCATAGGATGGTACTACGGAGAATTAAAACGCCGTAAGGGCGATAATACTCCTGCACGAATAGTTATAGGAAAAGATACTCGTCTTTCAAGTTACATGTTTGAGTACTCGCTCGTTGGCGGACTTACCGCATCAGGAGCTGACGCTTATCTTCTTCATGTTACTACCACGCCTTCTGTTGCATATATTTCTCGTGTTGACAGTTTCGACTGTGCAGTTATGATTTCAGCTAGTCATAATCCTTATCATGACAATGGTTTGAAGCTCATAAACGGCAATGGAGAAAAGATGGAAGACGAGGTTATTAATCTCGTTGAAGCTTATCTCGACGGAAATCTGAATGCGTTTGGACAAGATTGGAAGGAACTCCCGTTCGCAACAGGAGATAAAATCGGAAGATCCGTTGATTATGTAGCTGGAAGAAACCGCTACATCGGATACCTTATTTCCCTCGGAATGTATTCATTCAGAGGTGTAAAAGTAGCTCTCGACTGTGCAAACGGCGCATCATGGAATATTGCAAAAGCTGTATTTGACGCTCTTGGAGCTGACACATATGTTATTAATGCTGCGCCCAACGGCACTAATATCAATGACAATGCTGGCTCCACACATATAGAAGTTCTTCAGAAATACGTTGTAGAAAATGGCTGTGACGTCGGATTTGCTTACGACGGTGATGCAGATCGTTGTCTCTGCGTGGATGAAAAGGGCAACCTCATATCAGGTGATCATATTCTCTATATCTACGGCAGATATATGAAAGAGCGCGGAAAACTCGTTAACAACACCGTTGTCGCTACTATAATGTCCAACTTTGGACTCTTCAAGGCTTTTGATGAAATAGGTATCAATTACGCCAAAACTGCGGTTGGTGACAAATATGTTTATGAGTATATGAAGGAACATGGTTGCTGCCTCGGCGGTGAACAGTCTGGACATATCATCTTTTCTAAGTACGCTTCCACCGGTGATGGAATTCTCACTAGCCTCAAGATGATGCAGGTTATCATGTCACGTGAGAAAAAACTCAGTGAACTTGCTGCGCCCTTTATTGTTTACCCACAGGTACTTGAAAATGTCCGCGTAAAGGATAAAAAAGCTGCTCAGTCTGATCCTGATGTCCAGGCTATAGTTGCAAAAGTTAGTGAAGAATTAGGATCAACAGGACGTATTCTCGTACGCGAAAGCGGTACAGAACCTCTTGTTCGTGTTATGGTTGAGGCAGAAGACGAGGCTACCTGCCGTAAATATGTGAACAGCGTTGTTGACGTTATAAAATCTAACGGTCACACAGTCTAAATTAGCGATAATACTATGACAAATATTGGGCGGGATTGTTTCCGCCCATTTTTATAATATGTTAAAAAAACAATATCGCAAAGGAGAAACATATGAAAAAGCAGGTTTTTAATCCATTCCTGCCTCAGGACGCCTATATACCCGATGGTGAACCTCACATCTTCGGCGACAGAGTTTACCTCTATGGCTCCCACGACTTCGAAGGCGGAAGAACATTTTGTATGGGTGATTACACCGTTTATTCCGCACCAGTTGACGACCTCTCTGACTGGCGTTGTGATGGAGTAATCTATAAGGCTGAACAAGATCCGGACTACAAAGACAGACCATATATGTATGCTCCAGACGTCGTAAAAGGCAACGACGGAAGGTACTACTTATACTACTGTATGTCTGGTGATTTTGGTTATGGGGGATATTATGGTCCGATCAGCGTCGCTGTTTGCGACGAACCCGCCGGAAGATATGAATATTTAGGCTACGTTCACTATCCAGATGGCACTCCCATGAAAAAGTATGTCTGCTTTGATCCCTGTGCTTTTAATGACGATGGAACTATTCGAATCTATTATGGCACACAATATATGGATGAAAGCAATTCGGAACTTGCTGCGGACGAAAACAAGATGGCTGAAGTCATGGACCGATTTGACAAGACCCGTGATGAAATTCTCTCAACACCGGACAATGTTAACGGCCCTGCTGTTGTGACTCTTGAAGATGACATGCTCACTGTAAAGGGAGAACCACATCACATCATTCCATATGAATCCGACTTCGGAGGACACGAATTCTTCGAAGCAAGTTCTATGCGAAAAGTTGGCGATAAATACTATTTTATCTACTCTTCACAAAAAAATCACGAGCTTTGCTATGCAGTCAGCACTTCACCTGACAAAGATTTTGTTTTTGGAGGCACGATCGTTTCTAATGGTGACATTGGTGTAAACGGAGTCAATGACGATACCAGAATGAACATGACCGGTACAACACACGGCAGTATCATTGAGATAAACGGTCAATGGTATGTATTCTACCATCGTCTCACACATAAATCTGACTACAGCCGACAAGCCTGTGCAGAACCAATAACTATTGCTCCTGATGGAAGCATAAAACAAGTTGAGATTTCAAGCTGTGGGCTTAACGGAAGTCCTCTAAAAGCCGAAGGGCGCTATCCCGCAACTATCGCTTGCCATATTACAAATGGTCATATGCCTCATGGTTCAAACAAGATATTCACCGAAAGCTTCCCTAATGTTAACCATCGTACTCTTGGAAAAACCGACAAGTCTGCAAGCCCTGAGGAAAGAGGAATAGAACATTACACCGAACGCTTCATCAGTGAAGTGGCTGATGGCACACTCATACGATTCAGATATTTCTCTGGAAATGCAGGACGAATAGGTATCTCTTACCGTGGAAACGGTGCTGGATGTGTTGAGATTAATGGTCAAACAGCAACGATTTCACCTTCTGATATCTGGACTGATATATCAGTTCCTGCTACAGCAGATAAAGAAAGATTCGATGTTACTATCCGCTTCAAAGGTACTGACAACATAGAAATAAAAGAACTCTTCTTCGCTTAATCCCCAACCTATCAAGGACAGCTTTCAAGCTGTCCTTTTTTTCTCCATTATAGACAAAACTTGCGTTTGGTTTTTGTACAATAACGGGATATTCGTGTTCGTATGACCATAATCAGAGTTCTGAGTTTGACATTCGTGATGAAATATGCTATCATACTACTTGTGGTGGCACTAAAAAATATCTCGAATTCAAAGTCACTGCATTAAGGGGAAAATTCAGCCAAGGAGCTTTTATATAATGGACAAAATAATTAAGAAAGCAACAGCAATATTGCTTGCTGTTATGCTTGTTTTTGCTGTTCCTAACTGTATAAACTCAAGAAGTTCATTTGCGGCAGATGCTATTTCAGCAGTCTGGCCGCTCGATAAATCATTCCAGAATATTACAACATATTTTAATCCTCTCAGAAATGAATATGATGCTTCTGGTTATCACAACGCAATTGATATTGAAGCAGATTACGGTGCTAATATCGTCGCTGTTTATCCTGGAACATGTATTTCAGCCGACTGGATGGATGCATATGGCAATATGATAATCCTCTATCATGAAGATCTGGGCATTTACACTTTTTATGCACATTGTTCATCCGTTGATGTTACTGCCGGCAAATCCGTATCAGGCGGAGAAGTCATAGGTCACGTTGGCAGTACAGGACAATCAAGTGGAAATCATCTCCACTTCGGTATATGCGATAAACTTCTGAGTGGTTGGCCTTGCAGAACATACTATGATCCGTTGACCTATTTCACTTATGATGGAACAGCAATCAAGAATCCAAATGCTACCGCAGAAGCTACCTTACCTGTATGTGATTGCACTGCTGACTACGCAGGTATTTATACAACAAAAAATGTTGTAACATTCCTTTACATCAGAGCTGGACACAGTTCCGATACAGCTGCTTTAGGCCAGATTCCAGCAGGTTCACAGGTAACTGTAACAAAAGGAAACGGAAAATGGGCTCATGTTGAATTCAATGGCATATCGGGTTATAGTTCAATGGACTACCTTGAGAAGGTCAAGGACATTGAATCAGGTATGACAATATCAGATGCTACAGTTCCTAATGAATCGATGACTCTCGGTACGGCTTTTGGAGTAAGAGGGATAATCACATCTAATCTCCCAATCACTAAAGTATGGGGTGGAGTATACAACAAAGATGGTACAAATGGAGTTCAGGTAACTGAAGCTACACCAAATGCTTCAAAATACAATCTCTCAGGCTATTTTGATAGTCACATCTTATTCAACAAACTACCTGAAGGAACATACATCTACCGAATTGAAGCCGAAGATACAAATGGAAAAAAATTCACACTTATCGACTCAGTGTTTACAATGGGCAAAAGCAATATAGTTGCCGGAGATCTAAACGCTGACGGAAAAATCAGCATTTCTGATGCAGTTGTACTGCAGAACTACCTTCTAGGAGGAGCTCAGTTCACAGAAATCCAATATATTTCTGCTGACATGAATACTGACAAAAACGTGGATACATTCGATATGATTATTATGCGTAAAAAGCTTGTTGAGGAAATCTCAAAGAGCAATCCAGCAGAACCTCAGTCGTAATAGTTAAGTCCCAAGGCGATGCTTTGGGACTTTTTTCATTTATTATATATATTCCAATCTTTTTAGCAGAAATAGCCATGTCGTAAGCGTAAAAGCGCTACAAAGCGTAGAAAGCATTACCGCAAACGCTGTAATTGCGCCCTTATGGCCAAGGTTTTTTGCCATTACAAAACAGCTTCCGGTTGTGGCACTACCTAACATTACCAATATAGCAGTGAGTTTCTCACCACGGAATCCTAGATAAATAGCTGCCGGAAGGAATGCCGCACAGAAAAGAACAAGCTTGATAAACACAATACCTACTGTAACACGAATTCTTCCTTTTGCTTCACTCGTATGGAATGAAGCGCCTAAAGCAATAAGTGAGAGCGGTGTTGCCATATTTGCTAGATACGACACTGACCTTTCAAGTATTATCGGTTGAGGTATCCTCAGCACAGACCAAACCATACCAACAATAATACCAAGTATTATCGGATTAGTAATTATACCCTTAATTGTGTCTAAAACCAATGTGCTCTTTTGATTCTTTTTTCTTTCTGGCGAGGTCATCGACAATACTGTTACCGCAGCTATATTATACAACGGAACAGTACCTAATACCATGAGTGCCGCCATGAGTGAATCACCATATATGTTTTTCACAAAGGCTATGCCCAGCACGGCCGCACTACTTCGATAGGAAGCTTGTATTATTTCTCCTCTTTCAGCTTTGTCTTTGTGAAGCAAAGAATAGACACTTGCAACAGAAATACTAAGAACAGTAACACCAATACAGAAAAAAACGAATTTTGAATCCCAAACAGAACGGAAATCCGACTTTGAAAGATCAGCGAAAAGTAATGCTGGCAGAAGGGCTCGAAATGTAAATCTGTTTATCTTAGTTGTAGTGTGCTCATCAAGTAAACCTATCCTACGACAGAAATAGCCAAACACCATCATAAGAAAAACAGGCACGGTAGCATTAAGACTAAAACGAAGGTCATCTAAAAACATATCATCATTCTTTCTTCGAGTTATCAAACCAAATTATAGCATATTTGAAGCCAGAATACAACCCTGACAACAATTGCAACTTCAGCATCAAAAGCGAAGAATTCTTATTTCCACCTGAGGTGATAATCATGTGTTAATATGGAAATATATGTGAAATACGTTGCATTCCAAATATCATTGTGGTATAATGTATAAAGCGTAATTTTGCTATTTTGCAATAAAGAGAGGGAAAAAATGATGGATCGTAAAAAACTCGCAGCATTTTTAACGGGACTTCTGATATGTCTTGGAAATACTGCGGTTCCAGTAATGTCGGGATATGCTACTGATGATGGAAACACCTCAATAGCTGATGAAACTGACTCTGAAGAATTAGAAGGAGAAGAAGCTGGATTCAGATATACTGTTGATTCCAACGGTAATGTTACAATAATCGGAAATACCTTAGAGGATAAGGAAATAACCATTCCTGACACTCTTGGAGGCAAACCTGTTACCGAACTCGCTACAGATGCTTTCCTTGGAAGTCATGCAACAAAAATCGTTATTCCTGAAGGTATTGAATACATTTCAACTGATAATCCTTTCTCATCATGTCTCAATCTAACAGAGATAGAAGTATCCTCAGAAAATAAAAATTACTGTTCAAAAGACGGTGTGCTCTTCTCAAAAGATATGACAAAGCTCATACATTATCCCGCTTCAAGTGAGCGCGAGAGTTATGTTATTCCTGACGGAATAACAGAAATAGGTGTAGCCGGACTTGCAGAATCAAGACTTAAGAAAATAACACTCCCCAGCTCACTGAACACTATTGGACGTCATTCGTTCAGTTTCTGCCAGTTCCTTGAAGAAATCGACATGAGCAATACTTCTATTGAAAATATTGATGTAATGGCTTTCATAAATGATATTTCGCTTAAATCTGTCAAGTTCTCTGACTCAACTGTAAATATCAGTCTTGCTGCTTTCTACACTTGTTCCAAACTTTCCGAAGTTGAGCTCCCCCCAAAAACAATATATATTGGTCAAAGTGCTTTCGCCGGAACTGCTCTTACACAAGTAACTATCCCCTCTTCAGTTACAGAAATTGGGTACTGCGCATTCGGATATGATGAAAACGAAGTGATGAATAGTGACTTTGTAATTATTGGCACTCCTGGTTCTGCAGCTCAGCAATATTGCTCTGACAGTGATACAGAATATGGCTATACCAATAATTTCACCTTCAAATCTGTTAGTGTTGCAGAAGCAGAAGAAGAATACAACAAACTGGAAAAATATGCTTTCGAGGACTATGAGTACGCACTGATAGACGGTAATGCATATATCACTTTCTGTGTATCTATGGATGATGTGATAACGGTTCCCGATGAAATGGATGGTCACAAAATAGTTGGTTTGTACAAAGGTGCTTTTTCAACCAATGAAGCTTCAGAAATAATTCTATCTGAAGGAATAAAGACTATTGGTGAGAATATGTTCTCTTCTAAACTTAAAAAGCTCACTATTCCAGGCAGCTGTGAGACCATTGAAGGAACAGAGCCCTTTGTAGACTGTACAGAGCTTGAAGAAATAACGGTATCAGACGGCGATGGCGGTGCATTTTCTTCAGAAAATGGTGTGTTGTATGATCGGGATAAGAAAGCACTTCTTGTATACCCTCGTGGTAAGCATGACAAGATATTCAAAGCACCTGACAGCGTCGAAAAGATTAGTATTTCTGCGTTCTGTGGTAATGCAACACTTGAAGAAGTTGATCTTCCTAAAGTTACCATAATCGAAAACTATGCTTTTGAAACCTGTGATAAACTGAACAAGGTTAAATTCTCAAAAGATCTCGAATCTGTTGGATACTGCGCTTTCTTTGCTTGCCCTGAACTAAAAAGTGTTCGTCTTGGAAGCAAGCTTGATACTATAGGTGACTACGCTTTTGGTTTTTTATATGATGAACAGCTTGCCGTCAATATTCAAAGCGGTATGTCTAGCGCATCTGAACCATACTCAGTTATTAATGATTACACAATATATACTGATAAGGATTCAACAGCATATCAGTACGCAAAGGCTTGCGGAATAAATGTTGTTACCAATACAATCGGCGTTGCTGATGCTAATGTTAATAGAGGTTTTTTATATTTTATAATCGGTGCTATTGCAGCCGTTGTATTAGCTATAATAGGTTTCGCAACAGGAAAGAACATGAAGAAGAAAAAAAATCTCACTAATACAGAAAAGAAATCTTCAGCAAAGAAAAAGGAAGCAGAAGATAAAGACTCCAAAACCAAAATAGAGGAGGATAATAATGATTCTGACGAAGAGGATAACTAAACTCACCGCAGTTGCCTTGTGCTCAGTTATATTTTCGTGCACTATCAACAGTTTACCCGCCTTTTCAGTCGTTGATAATGCTGAGGTAGGAGAATCACTCCATGATGGTAGTTTCACATACGAACTTATAAACGGAACCTATACTATAACCGAGTGTGATCCAACATCAATTCTCACAACTGTTCCTGAAATACGAAACGGATATGCTGTAACAGCAATAGCAGACAATGCATTTCAAAACTGTCACTTCATCGAAGAGCTTACTATCCCAGATACCATTACAAGTATTGGAGAAAATGCTTTTATTGGTTGCACCTCACTTGAAAAGATCACACTTCCAAGCCGAATCACTGAACTAAAAAACTGTACATTCATGGGATGTACCCACTTAGAATCTATTGAAATACCTGATAAGGTCAACTCCATAGGGAATTATGCATTTTATAATTGTTCGTTGCTTAAAAGTGTCAAACTTCCTGGAGAACTTGGTTCAATTGGACCCATGGCATTTGCGCAATGTAGTAGTATAACTGACATAGACTCATCCAAATGCAGTGCTTTTGTTTTTGAAGATGGAATACTCTATAACAGCAACAAACAAAACATCTATCGAGCATCAACTGCATTAACTGGCGATGTTTACATTAAGAATGAAGTTAAATACATCGAACCTGGTGCATTTTCCGTTTGTGTAAATATAAATGGACTTTATCTTCCATCTTCCGTTACTGATATCGGAGAAAGCGCATTCAGCTATTGCACAGGTTTAAAGAGTATTGATTTTTCAGCTGGCTTAACCAACATAGCACCCATTGCATTTAAATATTGTAATTCACTCGAATCAGTTGAATTCCCGGTGACACTGGATTCCATTGGAGATGGTGCATTCCTCGGTTGTAAGTCATTGTCAAAAGTAATCATCCCTGAAGGAGTATCAACTATCGGAGAGGGCGCATTCCTAGACTGTTCTAAACTCGAACAGGTCATCATACCCAAAAGTGTAAATAATATCAGTGCCCACGCTTTCGGGTTTGAACTCTTAGACAATGAAGAATACTCAGCTATCAAGTCTTTTAATATGAGTGTATTTACAGGAAGCGCTGGAGAGAGTTATGCTAAGTCTAGCAAAGTAGACTACAGTTATATTGACAAAAATCTTAAGCGTTATGCTTTCATTATTATTTCAGTCGCATTGCTTTTAGCTGTAATCGTACTTGCAATAATACTCATGGCCAAAGGTAAAAAAGGCGCTTCTTCATCAAAAAAGAAAGCTGAAAAAGAACGTATCGAAGAGGAGAACTACGAAAAAATTCTAGACGACTCTGCGGAAACCCAAGAAACAAAAAAAGATAAAGACTAAGTAAAAATGCGTCTCCGAAACAACGGTTTTGTTGATTCGGAGACGCGTTTTATTATTCTTGAATGTATACACCAATAATCTCAGAAATGTATGCGCGATGATAAGGATCAGAACTAAAGAACTGTTCAGGAATACCATCATCTGTTAAAAAGCCACTTTTTTGCAGATCATAGCTGTACAATTTGCGGCACACAAGTACAAGACCCGCTTCAGCAAATGCAACGTTTCCTTCGAAATCAATCGGCGTTAACCCTGCTTCTTTAACCTTGTCACAATCTCTTCCGGAATGTGATCCACAGAATGACAAAGCCTTGCGGTACTCTTCCCCGTAAAACGAAGCAGTAAATGTATCTCCATCCTCAATAAAACCATAAGTATATCTGTTAGGACGTATGTAACAAGTCAGTACATTCTTGTTCCACAGGACACCAAGCTGCCCCCATGAAGCCGTCATGGTGTTAAAACTATCCATTTTTCCTCCTGTAAGAAGCATCCACTCCTTCCCTATCTTGGAAAACGGATTAAACTGAAGCTCTGAAAGATTGATTTTCTTGAAAGACATGGTATTTCCTCCTTGTTTTGGCGCAAACGTCAAGCCTGAACCTGAGCCCTCCGAAGAGCAGCTTTATATCTTAGGCGAAGCTTGTCCGTTATAAGCGCTATAAATTCTGAATTAGTAGGCTTACCCTTGCTCGTATCAACGGTATAGCCAAAGAACGAATTTAGAGTATCTACGTTTCCTCTGTCCCAAGCTATCTCAATAGCGTGACGTATAGCTCTCTCAACCCTTGACGAGGTCGTGTCATAAATACCTGCAACGGTTGGATAAAGAAGTTTTGTTACACTATCGAGAAGCTCCTTGTCCTCTATTGAATATAGAATTGCTGTGCGAAGATAGTGGTATCCTTTTATATGTGCAGGTACTCCTAATTGATGAATAATATCAGTTATTACTACCTCCATATCATCACTTAAACTGTTTGCTCTATCTCCGAGAGCAGAACTTATAGCACCAACTAAATCATCCGCATCATATGGCTTCAAGAGAAATTTAGCTGCGCCATTATCCATTACCTGACGTTCTATAAATTCATTGTCAAATGCAGACGTAATAATAAATGCCGGACATTTCACTCCAAGTTCTCTAACTTTTTTCATTATAGTGACGGCATCACCGTTCTCAGCAGTTATATCCAATACCGCAACATCTGGCGGATCATTCCGGATAGAATCGACTATTACTCCACAATCCTTCCTGCGAGTATAGGCATACATTCCCTTTTCGCGAAGCTTATTCGCAAGGCTGACACCTGTTCCTGCAGAATCATCACCTATTAATACTTTTATTTTGTTGTTCATGTTTTTTTCCTCCTGCTTTATAGGCCGTTTTATTTTTTATTCAACGATTCTATCTTATCACAGAAAGAGTTCAATGAGCAACAATGAAAAATGTCAGTTTTGGTATAGTTTTATCATAAACTAATGAAAATGGTCGCGATATTCCGGATTTGTCGTTTTTCCTCACAATAAGTTGTTTTTTCTAAATATCAGCAGGCTGACTATCATTATTTGCCACCCTTCATCTTTACGAGCATACCATCAGCTATATTGCGCACTTTTGTCCCTGGAGGAAACATTTTGTCGGCAATTTTAGCTGTAAAGCTTCGCTTGAGAGTCCTTGCTCGTACCGGCGCTAGCTGAGGTTCTTTAGTTCCTTCGGTCCATTCTGCAAAATCAGCCGGATCAAGCCTGCTCTGAAGCATCGCCCTGTCTCCAACAGCACTATGTTCTGATAAAAATTGAAGGGGCATATCACAATCCTTATATCCATATTTTTCAAGATGGCCATCAAAGTGGAAATGGAACAATCTGTCCATATCTTCCATACCTTTTTTTGATTCAGTACTATCTGACAATAACGCAAGAAGCATTGACTGCCGCTTATCCCTTGGATGTATTCCTGCAGCAGCCACTGATCCACCTACAATAAAACCAAGCATGTACTCACTTGAACAAAAATCACTCTGTGCACTCTTGCTCATTGGCACATCAAACATATAAGATGCATATAACCCAAAAATCCCATGCAGTGCAAGATATTCAGGCTCATCATAGTCATATACATGCTTTGCCTGAACATAACCACGAAGTCTACCCGACTTTACCATAAGAGGTATGGTTCCTGAAAGAAGAAGAGCTTTTGAGCCGTTCATTATTGGGATTTCAACATCTGCTTCAACGTCTCCGCCAATATGTAGCAGTTTGGCTGGAGACACCTTAGCCTTTGCAATTATAGCATCATATATCGCTTTATGATCTGTAACATCGCCTTTTAATTCAGATGGGACAACAAGCTCATCAGCCTCTTCATACCCACATGCACTTAGAATCCTCACTATAACATTCCGAGGATATATGGTGTCAGCAACAATAATAATCTTCTTTTTTGTGCGCTTTGCTTCATCAAATAGTTCCTTGCCTAGACTTCTTACCAGAGTAAAATGAACTGAAAGCTCACATTCACGCTTCATGAGCTTATCTTTTCCAAACGGTGTAAGTTTAGCACTTTTGGCAAGAATATCATAAATCCGTCCAACAGTTGCTCCGCCAGAATTGCAGAATTTCTTCTCCGCTTCTTCGGCCGCAGCAACTCTGAGTTCCTTAAATGATTTCCTAACAGTCGTTAATCCACGGAAATCATCTTCCATAAGCATAAATATATCCTCAAATTCTGAGAATGCTGTTGCTGTAAGTGTTCCTGTCAAACGAAAGCTGACAGCTGAATAATCTGATTTTGATACTTCAGAGAGCATCTTCTGCCTCAGTTCTAATTGCTCTCTGGTCAGGGCGATACGCGGTTTAAATTGTTTTTCCATAACGCACCTCCTTAATTCAGTCCGAAGAAATATTTGTCGTCTCAGTGCTTTCAGAAGAAGCTGTGGTGCCTGTGTCATCAGAAGAAGATACTGTAGCTGTTGATGTCACAGTAGTAGGCTTTTCGTCACCGTATTCAGGAATCAGTTTTTCTCCTCCGCGAAGCTTTATGTATTCATCAAGAGTAAGCGCCCCATCGGAATTGTATGTGCGAATAAGAGCCTCCTTGCTTGTATATTTTTCAGAATACTCTCCGTTGTTGTCACGTATGTACTTGCCATACCACAAGCCGAAGAATGACCATACAGCATTATCACGGAATGATGCATCAATATCCGGAACAGTACTGCATTCACTTAGTGCTATCAGTTTGTCTTTTCCAACTATATTCTGAAGAGCCAGGAATTGCTCATAACGACTTCCGTAATCTTTATTGTCTTCGAGGTAGATATCAAGTGAGGCAATGTCAAACGTACTCTTATTAACAAGAGTGCTCTCACTCTGACCATTCCATATCCAAATGAGATTATCAAGTTCAAAATAGTTTGTATAACGGCGATACATAAGTTCCCAGAGCCACTTATAATCTTCAACGCCGCTTGCTCCCCACCAGAACCAGTCCCCGTAGCCTTCATGAAGAGGCCTCCATAATACAGGAACTCCCTTATTCTTTAGAGAAGTTAATTGACCAGCCATATTATCTAGATCTAGGATCAGTCCATAACATTGTTCAGATATTTTGCCCTCTCCAAACAAGCCTCGTATTTCCTCCTGCGTCATCTCTGCAATGTCAATATCGGTTTTAGCATCAGAGAGTTTAAAATCAGTTTCCTTAGTATATACAGATGGTTTTCCCTTAGACGGAGCTTCCCAATACCACATCAACCCAACAACGCCTCCTTTTCGATACCAATCTGCACATGCATCGATATCTCTAAAGGAACTATCAAACGTTTTTCCATTCGTATGAAGAGCAGAAAAACGTATTGCGGGATATTTTCCGGTAGTGCGATAAATCAGTTCCAATTCCTCATTTTTTTCACTCGATGCATACTGACCGGTTAACACATACTTTCCGTAGGATTCTGTCATGAAATCCATAAGTTCCTTTGCAGACTTACCTGCTTCTTTATTTGAAAGATCGCCTTCGGCATCATATTTTATATTGCTTAGAGATGTATTATTTGTCATTTTAAGATAGTCAAGGTCAATTTCACCATGTGGACGAATCTCTATCTCTGACTTGCCTTTGGTTAAAAAGACTCCATAAAGTGTTATTAATGTGAACTCACTGTCACTCATTGTTTTAAAAACTGTTATTTCTGTATTGTTGACAAGAACATCACAATTAACAAATCTATCAGCAGCAATGCTGAAAGAAAGATCATAATGCTGATTGCTTGGAGCATCTACTGTAAATACAACACTTGCACTTCCATCGGACTTAAATCCACTTACATATCCTTCGCCACTATAATTCTCTATAAGTGTTTCTGGTTTAACTGTTGGATCAAATTTAGTGGTTGGCTGAGTAGCAGCCTCTGACTTAACCTTGTTCCCATCTTTATCAGTAGTCTCTTCCTTTGGATTGCTTACAATCTTTAATCCCTTGCTTAGTTTAGCATCCTCGGCTTCATATACATCTCCAGTGTCCTTCTTTTCTATTATAGGATATGAAATAGGGTAATCTGGATAAGTCTCAACTGTTTCGTCCTCTATATTGCCATAGATATCGGTAACAGGTTCACTTTTACCATCATCGTTTTTATCCTTTTTTTTGCATGAGACCGTGCAAGTTGCGATCAAAGCAATCGCCGCTGTAAGCGCAGTCAACTTATGAATGTTCATGTATTGCCTCCTCTAAACTACGTTGTCAGGATTCAAGCCTTAACATTATATTTTCTTCCCGCTTCAGTTTCGAATATTATAACTCCATTTTCAATACGTGAAGCAACAGACTCTCCCTCACAAGTTATACTTACTACACAGTTGGCGCGAAGTCTGCATTCACCGCCTCTGTCTGATGTTATTACTGCAGAAACAAGCTTACAGTCACTCCATTTCAAATCAACTCCAAAAGCACCTTTCCCTCGTAATCCGCGTACACTTCCTTCACGCCACTGATCCGGAAGAGCAGGGAGAAGTATCAATTCTCCTGATATGCTTTGCAAAAGTGCCTCTGCAATGGCAGATACGCCACCAAAATTTCCATCAATCTGGAATGGAGGATGTGTATCAAGCAAATTAGGATTTGTAGAGTGACACAACAGTTTTTTGAGGTTTTCATAAACCATTCTTCCATCATAAAGGCGAGCCCACATATTAGCAATCCACGCACAACTCCACCCTGTATGTCCACCGCCATGGATAAGTCTGCGAACAAGTGTAGCTCTTGCTGCGTCAGCAAGTTTAGGAGTTTTTACTGGAGTTATTAGATCTGCAGGATGCAATGCGAAAAGCTGTGAGATGTGACGGTGGCCTATTTCAACTTCATCATAGTCAACCGCCCATTCCTTTATCTGTCCATATTTTCCTATTTCAGGCTGAGGAAGTCTATTAAGCATGTTCGATAGCTTATCGGCAAATTCCTTATCTCTATCAAGGATCTCTGTTGCTTTGATTACATCATTAAAAAGAACTATTATTATCTCTGAATCCATTGAAGGACCCGCACAAAGACATCCTCGTGTTCCTGAGGCCGTGAGGTAAGTATTTTCAGGTGAAACAGACGGACAGGTTACAAGTCTACCTTCATTGTCCTCGACAAGGAAATCAGCCATAAACTCTGCTGCACCCTTTAAAATGTGATATTTTTCAGCCAAAAATTCCTTATCAAGAGTATATTCATAATGTTCAAAGATATGTAGCGCAAGCCAAGCTCCGCCTGTTGGCCATATAGTTGCAGGCATCCATAAATCCACCGGTGCACAATCGCCCCAGATATCAGTATTATGATGACAAACAAAGCCTCGCTCTATGCCATACATTTCCTTTGCAACCTTCCTGCCATTTTCATATACTCTCTCAAGCAAATCAAATAAAGGAAGATGGCACTCCGAGAGATTACAGTTCTCAGCACACCAGTAATTCATTTCAGTGTTAACATTTATTGTATACTTACTTCCCCATGCAGGCCACATATCACGATTCCATATACCTTGGAGATTCATTGGCTGAGTCGCTGGACGACTCGCAGATATCATTAGATACCTACCATAGTTGAAATAAAGCTCAATCAATTTGTTATCATGAATAAGACGCTCACAATCTGTGCTATCCAGCTCGTCACCCTTTAAACGAGATATTCTTTCATCAGTGGAATGACGTTCAAGATTTTCTCCGCTGTTGTCATTAAGAGAGAGTTCTGTTCTATCAAAAAGGGCCTTATAATCACACACATGACGAAAATATAACTCATCAAATCCGCACTGAAGAGCCATCTCAGTATCTATCTGCGCAGACTCAATGTAGTTCTCGGTGTAAAAGCTTGTTCTTGCTGAGAGTATTATCATAACAGAATCTGCATTCTTTACAACTATCTTTCCTCCAACAGTTCGTATCTCTCCTCCTTCTGCCTTAGCACCAAGACAAGCCGCAAAGAAAATACCGTCTCTGCTGCCTGTTCCACCTGTGTATAAAATCATGTTTTCACCGCATGGACGATTATCATCATAATAATCGTCTCTGCCATCTATCGACACCTCAAGTGAAACACTTTTGGGAGTGTCAGAGTGTATATCAATAACCATAACCTCATCCGGTGCTGAAACAAATACACTGCGGGTATATCCTATTCCATTTGCATTAAATCTGACATGTGATACAGCTGTAGAAAGATCAAGGGTGCGAGAGTATTCTTTAGGTTTGCCACTGATACAGCAATGGATACTTAAATCACCTAACGGCATATAGTGACGCATGTTAGGTGTTACTCCCTGGAGCTTTTCAAACGCAAGCTTCTCTGCTGCTGAAATCTCACCATCGAAAATAAGCTTACGTACTTCTGAAACACCTTCTTGTGCATCCGGATTAACACGATGACGCAGCCCTCCAGACCAGATAGAATCCTCGTTTAATCCTATAAGCTCATTTTCAGCTCTTCCGTATATCATTCCACCAATACGTCCATTGCCCACCGGTAAAGCACTGTTGAAATCGTCAGCAGGCTGCTTGTAGCTCAATAACGTTTCTGTTGCCATAAAATACTCCTATCGCTATATAATCTATCTTATTATTATATCACAGCCCGCCAAAAAAATCAAATAGCTTTTTTCGGCATTTTCCGGCAAGTAACCGCGTTTTTTAAGCCCTCAAAATAACTCTTGACAACACCACAGCGATGTGGTAAAATAATATGTAGCGTGTGAAACGCTACTATAATAAAGGAAATTCCGAAATATAGATGTGCGGGCCCTGTGCAACAAGACACCGTGAACCATGTCAGGCGGGAGACCGAGCAGCATTAAGCGGATCGTCTCGTGTGCCGCAGCCAGCCTGCACATCTATGTTCCGGAATTTTTTTCAAGGCGGTCATGAAAAGTGGTAAAGACTTTTTTCGGCAGACTTGCCGATGCCGCAATACAAGCGGCTCCAATAGGTTCCCTTCTCTGTATGATATTATTCTATATAACTGTCATTGCGGCAGAATTGCTACGTGTTGAATTATCTGCAGTAATATGGCTATATGTACTGGTTGCTCTTCATATTATTTCAATATCATTGATGATGTTCCATAAATTAGTGGCAGGTTATCATAAATACGATCAGGACATAGTTGGAAAGAATTTTGTTGGTTTAAGCAAAAAATGCCGAATTTTCAGTCATGCGCTTGAGCTTCACTTTAATCGCAGGGTCAACGCTTCTCTGGATGAATTCAGATTACTCGGATCCGAGTACGATGATAGCTTGACTGAAAGCGAAAAAGCTCTTGTAAGCTTCTACACAGCAAGATGCTACGACCAACTACGCTATTTCCCAAACGCTCTAATATGCTATGAAAAAGCTGCTGAACAAGGATTTGATAATAGTATACTGCCATTTCTTCGTGCAAGGTGTTCCGGTGCAAACGGAGATACAAATGAAGCACTCAACCTTTACAATGAAGTCCTTGAAGACGAAACTAGTCCGTTCCGCAACCTTGTATATAACGACATCGGAAGAATGTATCTTGACCGAAACGAACCCGAAGAGGCTCTGAAATGGTATAATCGTTCAATTTCAAAACGTCTGTCACTAGCTGAAGCATATGGAGGAGCAGCAATCGCTCAGGTTATGCTTGGCGAGATTAACGAAGGTGAGCGTCTATATCGAGAGGCTCTGCTAAACCACATAAAAGATCCAAAAGGATTTACTGAATACTACAGACGCATCTTAAATGCTATAATTCTCGAAAAAGAAACAGACCGCAGACTAAAAAAAATCAGCAGTGATACAATGTAAACTAGGAGGGAGATACAATGTATAAAGCGCTTTACCGAAAGTGGAGACCGCTCACGTTCGACGACGTTATCTCCCAGCAGCACATAACAGAAACATTAAAAAATCAGATAAAAAGTGATAAGACAGCTCACGCATACCTTTTTACAGGATCTCGAGGAACTGGAAAAACCACGTGTGCGCGAATACTTGCAAAAGCTGTAAACTGTCCAAATATGAAAGACGGAAGTCCCTGCTTGGTATGTGACATATGTAAGGACGCTGATGATGGCGCACTAACAGACATTATTGAAATAGACGCTGCTTCAAATAATGGCGTCGGCGATATCCGTGATTTACGTGAAGGTGCTATTTATTCTCCAGAAAGATGCAAGTATAAAGTTTACATCATTGACGAGGTACATATGCTGTCAATGCAGGCGTTCAACGCACTGCTAAAAATAATGGAAGAACCACCAGAGTATGTCAAGTTTATTCTCGCAACTACGGAAATCCACAAAGTTCCAGCAACTATAACATCCCGTTGTCAAAGATATGATTTTCGCCGAATCAAACAAAAGGACATATCTGCCAGATTAATGTACATAGCTTCACAGGAAGACATTGATCTTACCGAAGACGGTGCAGATATGATAGCAAAGATAGCTGACGGCGGAATGCGAGATGCAGTATCACTTCTAGACCAGTGCTCGGTCACGACTGAGAAAATCGATGCTACAGCTGTATCAAATACTGCTGGAATAGCTGGAAGAGATAGCCTTTACAGTATTCTTGAAGCAATCACAGATTCTAACGCTCCTGCTGCACTTGCAGTCACGGACAAGCTCTACAACATGTCCAAAGATCTAACCAATCTTTGTGAAGAATTGATATTACAGCTTCGTAATATCATGCTCATCAAAGCTTCTCCAGAAAATGCAGCTGAAATAATCATTTGCACTCCTGAAGAGTATGAGCGCCTTAAAAAAGTTGCAGAAAAATCAGAACTCAATGACATAATGATTCGTATAGAAGCACTTCAAGCATGTCGTGAAAGAATGATGAAAGTGCTAAACAAACGAGTTGAATTTGAAATGTCGCTTATTAAAGTATGCGGAAAAACAACAAATTCTATTCCCGCTATTGACAATTCAGAAATATATGATAAAATAAAACAGTTGGAAGACAAACTCAGCGCAATTCCGCAAGGAGGATATCAATCTTCTTATAAAACACGCAATACCCGTGAAATATTTACTGCTTCCAGTCCAGCAGCGGACAGCGAACCTACACCCGACTCAAAGGTAGATATTAACACTGTTAAAGAAGATGAACTAACTCCATGTGACAGATGGGAAGAGATAATGGAAGAATTCCGTAAGCTCAATCCATCGGTCGCGGGAAGCTTGGAAGGCTCAACTGCAGCAACAAAAGGCAATGTATTTTGCATATTCACACCCAATAATTTCTTTATTCAACTTTTCAAAAGCAATAAAGAAAATGCAGTCTCATTAGGACGCGCAATTTATAATATCCTCGGACAAAAATACCGACTTACTGCACGTTGTACTACATCAGTTGAAGAGACCAAAAATCTTGCGGAACAACTCATTCAAAAAGCCATTAACAGCAGCATCGAAACAGCTGTTGATAACTCGAACCCATCCGCATAAAATATTGCTTATTTTTCTATGCGAACAGGTTCTATAACTATAAAAATCAAAAGGAGATTTAATTATGAAAGCAAGAATACCTAAGAATATCGGTGGCGGCGGCGCCCAGAACATGAACCAGATGATAAAACAGGCACAAAAGATGCAGGATGAAATCACCGCTTTACAAGAAGATATCGAAGCTCGTGATTTTACTGCAACTGCAGGCGGTGGTGCCGTTGAAGTTACTCTTTCAGGCAAAAAAATCATCAAATCCCTAAACCTCAAGCCTGAGGTAGTCGATCCCGAAGACATTGAGATGCTTCAGGATCTTATAATCAGTGCTATCAACGAAGCAGTAAACAACATCGAAACTACTACTGAAACCGAAATGAGCAAGATCACTGGCGGCGTTTCACTTCCTGGTCTTTTCTAATAGCAATGCCAGACCATAACGCTCTTCCGTTGGTAATTCTAGCAGAAAAATTTGCGTCTCTGCCAGGTATAGGCATGAAATCAGCTCAGCGCCTCGCATACCATGTTATGTCAATGAACGAAAATGATGTGGAAGAATTCGCTCAGGCGCTGATCAATGCAAAGAAGAATGTGCGTTGTTGCAATATCTGCCAAAATCTAACTGAACGCGAAATATGTCCTATATGTGATGATGACGAGCGCGACAAAAGTGTTATATGCGTAGTTGAAGGCCCCAAAGACGTAACCGCATTTGAACGTACCAGAGAGTATAACGGTGTTTACCATGTTCTTCACGGTCTTCTTTCTCCTATGGACGGCATAACCCCCGAGAAACTTCGTATTAAAGAACTCCTTACGCGTGTTGCAAACGGTGGGGTTTATGAAGTTATTATGGCCACCAATCCTACAGTGGAGGGTGATGCAACAGCTTTATACGTAGCAGGATTACTCAAACCACTTGGAATAAAGGTATCTCGCCTAGCGTTCGGACTTCCTGTTGGCGGTATTCTTGAATATGCCGATGAAGTAACACTATACAAGGCTCTAGAAAACCGAAATAATATGTAAGAAGACGGCAAACACAGCCGTCTTTTTTATATGCGAAGAAATGCCAAATTATTCAGATAATTGACCTTTTTCCCTCAAATATGTTACAATGATATTGCCGTTTTTGACATAAAGGAGGAAATCAGATGAAAAAAGACTATAAAATGGGGATGCATAGCAATATTGACAATGTTCATCGTACTTGTGATACTTGAATTTACGCCAAACGCTATCGGCTGCCGCCTGTATCCGTTCAGCAGGGTTAAGGGCACGATACAACTTTCGGTAAACGTCAGTGCCTGCAACCTCAACGAGAACAGCTTTGACCTGTCACAGAATTCCGAAGGACACTCGGGAAAAGTTCGCATAAAGGACAACAATACCGCAAATGTATCATTCCGCGCTTATAAATATGGAAAATACAGCATAATCATAACTGATTCGTCGACAGAAGAACCACTGATTGTCAGCATATCCCATCAGAACAACTGGGACAGACAGACGTTCGACGTCAATATAAACGTAGATACTGACACTTAGACAGTGACCTGCGAGACAAAGTATTCTTGACTTGAAGAGAACGGCATACTTGTAAAAAAGAATACACGCGAAAAAACAGATTCATTCAGCTACACAACGGAACAATGCGTAGTGTGGATAGACTGACGACCAGCTGTTAAACAAAAAAATCCCCTGTGTTGTGAGATACACAGGGGGGCATTTTTATTATATATCGTATAAGGCTTAGTCAGCTGCGTTAAGCTTCTTAGCGAGCTGTGACTTCTTTCTTGCAGCCTTGTTCTTATGCATAAGACCGTGTGCGCAAGCCTGATCAACCTTCTTGATAGCTACTCTAATAGCCTCTGCCTTATCAGCAGCACCTGTTGTGCATGCAATATCAGCCTTCTTAATAACAGTCTTAAGATTAGACTTTCTTGACTTGTTAGCAGCTGCCTTAGTTGCGTTAACCTTTACTCTCTTCTTTGCAGATTTAATATTTGGCATTTTGTTTACACCTCCTGTAATATGTCCACGGATAAACCGCAGTCTTTTTCATATAATAATCATACGATCTACGTATGTGCGGGGACTGCAACGCACAGTTCCCCTACTGAGACAGTAAATATTATATCATTTCCAAAGAAAAAAAGCAATAGGCAAATTAGAGCAATAAGCAGACAATTAGCGCAAGTTTCAGAGCAACATGCACAACTTTCTGGAGGCATAACATGAATTTTAGATCAGATCTCGCTGTCGAGCAAGTCAAAATCGATTCACTCCCTGCAGGTGTAACTATTTCCAATCGTGGTAAAGTATTTGATATTACGGAAATAATAATCTCAGATGATAGTTTTCGAAATTCTCTTGGAAAAGGTATGGGCAAATACATCACCCTGGAGAGCGGAAATCTGAGCCACTTCTCTGATGAATATGAGAATATGGTTAAAGAACTTGCAGAGGAATTCCGCAAGCTAATTCCAGAAGGCGAAGTACTCGTAGTTGGACTTGGTAACCGTGATATAACACCAGATGCAATTGGCCCTCGTATAGCAGAAAAAGTCCTTGCAACCCGTCATTTGCTGGAAGAAATAACTGATAGCGAGACTAGCTTCCTTTCAGATCTTCGACGTGTCAGTTCTGTAGCTGGTGGTGTCATGGGCCAAACTGGCATAGAAACTGCTGAACTTATCCGTGCAATATGTAACGAAATTAAACCATCTGCAGTCATTGCTGCGGATGCGCTTGCCTGCTCAGATGTTAGCCGTCTCGGAACAACTATACAAATCTGTGATAGTGGCATATCCCCAGGAAGCGGCGTCTCAAATTCTAGAAAAGAACTTTCAAAAGATTTTCTAGGCGTTCCCGTTATAGCTGTTGGAGTCCCAACAGTTGTTGATATGCATACAATTATTCGAAACCTAACAAATGTGGACGTAGAGGCAGATATTCCAAATATGCTCGTAACTCCACGAGACATAGATCGCTTAACAGAACGTGCTTCCCAACTCATTGCATTTAGTATAAATCTTGCACTCCATCCATCTTTAAGCTTTTCCGATGTTCAAGCCCTTTTCTAATGTACTATATTTAGTCGTAAAGCTGTTTTTTCACAATATATATTGACAACTCGCCGAAAAATGATATAATTAATTATAGATTATCATTACCGATTTCTTTATCGGATACAATTCGGAGGTGAACCTTATGCAGGCAGGCGTTTCGACTGCATGCCTATATCCTGAGCTGCTTGAGGAAAGCATCTACCGATTAGCTGTAAACGGAGTTGCCAACCTAGAAATATTTATAAATACTCACTCCGAATTAAAAAAAAGTTATGCTTACAATGTGGCAAATATGCTGAAACGCTTTGACATGAAGTGTTGCGCATTACATCCATTTACCTGCGAGATTGAACAGCTTATGTTTTTCTCTGACTATGAAAGGCGTTTTGAAGACGCTATTGAGTACCACAAATTGTACTTCCGTTTTATGAACATAGTTGGAGCTGACATCTTTGTTCTTCATGGTAGTAAAGCAAATCAACCCACTGAATTATTCTGTGAACGCTACTCCCGACTTTACAGACTTGGGCAGGAATTCGGCGTAAAGGTCGCACTCGAGAATGTCTCTCGTTGCAGAAGCGGTTCTTCTGCATTTGTAAGAGAAGTTTCAGGAATGCTAGGAAACGAATTTTCTTTTGTACTTGATACAAAACAAGCTATACGCGCTAATGAAAACCCATTCACTTTCCTCGATGCAGCAGGAAGTCGTACAGAACATATTCATATCAGTGATAACGGAGAACTAGGCGACTGTTTGCTTATCGGAAAAGGAAGATTCAGATTCAGACAATTCTTTGACAAACTAAACACATTAAATCCAAATGCTAATGTAATTCTCGAACTGTACAGAAGCGGATTCAATGGTATCAGTGATCTTATATCAAGCTACAATGTACTTGTTAATATGACAGAACATTATGAACAGGAGGCAGAAAAATGAAATGTCCATACTGCAGTTTCCCAGATTCAAAAGTCATAGACTCACGTCCGAAGGACGATAAGATTAAGCGCAGAAGAGAATGTATTAACTGTGGTGCTAGATTCACAACTTTTGAAGAGGTTGAAAAGCCACTTCTTATGGTTGAAAAAAGAAGTGGTAGCTACGAAGAATTTGACCGCAAAAAGCTTATTACCGGTGTATATAACGCTATTGGCAAACGCCCGATATCCATTAATGTTGTCAACGAAATAGCAGACTATGTTGAGAATTATTTTGCAAACGCACTTAAGAGCGTGGCTCGATCAAAGGAAATCGGCGAACTTGTACTTAACCGTCTTCGCGAAATAGATCCAATTGCATACATAAGATTCGCTTCTGTCTATGAAGACTTCACTGACATCAACAGCTTCATTGAAGTAATCAATGAAGTTGAACGAGAAAGGAAAGAAGAACTAAATGGATAGTCTTTTCGATAAATTTAATGATGACGAAGAACAAGTAAAATTTGGTTCAGATATGAGGAAATACGAACTATATGTTATTATACCATACATCGTGCCAATACTATTCTGGCTTCCTTTTGCAATAGATAAAAACTCTGACTTCTGCAAATTCCATTCAAATCAGTCACTATGCTGGTTGATTCTATTTTCAATACTTGAAGCTATTAGTGGTATTTTATTGATGCTTGACCCACCATTCAACTTTGTCGGCACTCTTCTGAACCTATTTACCATAGCTCTTATTGCTTTCCTTGTTATTGGCGCTTGGAAAGGGTATGCTTTAAAAATCCCTGTAATTGGCAATCTTTTAAAGCCATTCAAGTAACAGCAAGGCGAAGATTGCCACCATCCTCGCTATATACCATCGAAGCGATGGCTGTGTCGTCACAAACTAACAGTTCCGCAAGCATTTTTCGGCTTTCGGGGCTGTAATTTTTTACATCATAAACATATAGTTTCGCACTTCTACCAGCATATTCCCTAAGCGGAAGCCCCTGCTTATCCTGCAACCGGACATATTGCTCATATCCTTGATTATAATTAATCGGGATTGTAATCCTTTTTTCAGCTATTTCCTCAACATCCCATCCATGTGATGCAAAATAATCTATTCTTCTTCCAACTGTTGAAGCATCGACATGAGCACCTAATGGTATGACATCTTCTTTTTTATTGTCTGGAAAGATAAAAATAACAATCGCAAGCAATAATGCTGCAATAACTAAAACAATCATTTTTTTCTTAGACATAGAACCCCCCCGCTCATTTTTCATTTAATAATTATTATTCACACAATCCGACAATTTATTCCTTGGAGGTAAAAATGCCGCAAACAAGACTTGACAAATTTATTTCTGAACGTGGAGAGTTCACACGAAGTAGAATAAAAGAACTCGCAAGTAAAGGACATATACGAGTCAACAATATTATAGTAAAAAAAGCAGATACCAAGATAGATCCCGAAAGAGATACCGTTGAAGTATTAGGAAATATTATAAAACCTGACCGCTTCAAATATCTTTTGCTTAACAAGCCTGACGGATATGTATGCTCCACCGACGAACATGACGGGCCGACAGTCATGGAACTTATTCCACCAGAATGGCGTACAAAAAATTTGTTTCCTGCTGGTAGACTTGATAAAGATTCTCTTGGTGCTCTTCTTATTACAGATGACGGAGAACTAGCACATCGTATGCTATCTCCAAAGAAACATATACCCAAAATATACATTGTGAAACTTGCCAATCCGTTTCAAAGTAAATATATTGATTTATTTGCAAACGGCATAACATTGTTAGATGGTTATCAATGTTTGCCTGCAAAGGTGTGCAATGTTGAAAGTTCCGAAAAACTGGCTTTTATAGAAATTAATGAAGGAAAATATCACCAAGTGAAACGAATGTTCGCAGCTGCCGGGAACCACGTAGAAGTGCTTATGAGAGTTTCGGTTGGAGGAGTAGTTCTTCCCGAAAAACTGGCAATTGGTCAGTGTATGGAATTATTGCACAAAGATGTTGAAAACTTGTTTGTCCCTCACGATTTCAATGCTTTTGCAGCGAATTTTCTGGCGTTTTTTCGGCAATTCT
>JAGCYM010000102.1 GCA_017960805.1 Ruminococcus sp. | reverse complement strand
TGCTGCAATAAACATAAGGAATGAAGGTATGCGAATAGTTCTCGCATAGCCAATAATACAGAACCGTGGGGCACACGGGGTTAGCTCGCTTATGCTTAGTACATTGGTACTATCGAACGAGAACTGACTGCTCGCCAGTTGACGAGAGGAAGCCCCCGCCTCTTTAGGCGGTGGGAGGATGTCACGGTATTGATATTCATCGATGACAAGAAGAATCTTTTTGTCCAGTGTTTTTAGATAATCCATCATTGCAAATAAAGAATCAAACTTAATATTCGGAATACCGAGTCCATCAGAAACACTGCGATAGATCAGGTCAAGATTTCCTTCGAAAGTACTTGAAACACACATGTAATTAATAACTATTCCTTTAAAGCTTTTTGCAGCTTGCTGTATCAGCGTGGATTTTCCCATTCTGCGTTTCCCATATATCAGGACAGCAGTTTTTCGTTTCCATGATGAAAGCGGAGTAGAAAGTTGCTTAAGTTCCTTTTTACGTCCGATGAACATTTGCTCACCATCTTTCTGAATAATTTTTCTCTGAAAAAATATTCAGAAATATATCGTCATGTCAGCGAGGAATTATCATACATCTTTTTAAGCTTCTGTATAGCACTTTTTTCAATCCGTGATACATACGATCTTGATATTCCAAGCTTTTCAGCCGTTTCATTCTGTGTATGTGGTTCCCCGCCATATAGCCCATAACGGTGTACAATAATTTCCATCTCACGTTCATCAAGGCAGCATGAAAGAAAACGGTAAAGCTGTTTTGAACGAATAGTTAGTTCTACCTGTTCATGTATATCTACTCCATCATCGATGATATCAATGAGAGTCATTGTATTGCCGTCCTTATCTGTTTCAACCGGTTCGTTTATGTAAATATCTCCAGCAGATTTCTTGGCAGTTCTGAAACTCATAAGGATTTCGTTTTCAATGCACCGACTAGCATATGTTGCAAACTTGGCTCCTTTTGTATAATCGAATGATGACACAGCTTTTATGAGCCCTATTGTTCCGATTGATATGAGTTCATCCTGTTCTATTGATGACGGGCCATATTTCTTTACAATATGTGCGACGAGTCTGAGATTGTGTTCGATTAGTTTATTTCTGGCATTTTTATCACCGAAGGTCATTTTCTCGAAACACTCACGTTCTTCCTTTTTTGAAAGTGGCTTTGGGAAAACACTTCCATTGTCAACATGAAGCGCGAAGAAAAATAGATTTTTAAGCAGTTCAAGAAACATGAAATTCACCTCATCAAAAGGATATGAGATTAGGTTTGTACACTATTCCCTGGAATACAACTAAAAAAATAGTATACACTTTCTTCATACAGATTTTTTGTATGACAAAAGTATTGAAGAACTTTGAATTATGTGGTATACTTTATATAATCTTAAAAGGAGAATGAACGATAATGGATCTTTTACAGGCAAAAAAACGTGCTGGGGAACTCACAGAACTCCTTGATAAATACACATATCAGTACTATGTACTAGATGATCCTGAGGTAAGTGACTACGAATTTGATATGCTCATGCAGGAACTAAAAGCCATTGAGGCAGAGTATCCTGAACTGGTCACACCTTCGTCGCCGACACAGAGAGTCGGTGGAATGGCATCAGGCAAATTTGCAAAAGTAGAACATGCTGTTCAGATGGCGAGTCTACAGGATGTTTTCTCTCTTGAGCAGGTAGATGCTTTTGTTTTACGCTGCAGCGAACAGCTTAACACTCCAGAGTATTCAGTTGAGCCCAAAATTGACGGCCTTTCTGTATCACTTGAGTATACAGACGGTGTTTTGACACGTGGTTCTACACGAGGCGACGGCTTCGTGGGAGAAGATGTTACTGCTAATATCAGAACTATCCGTTCGATACCTCTGAAGCTGAAGGACGCTCCGGAATTCCTTGAGGTCAGAGGAGAGGTATATATGCCAAGAGCAAGCTTCTTTGAACTTGTTGAACAACAGGAACTTGAAGGCGAGCAGCCATTCAAGAATCCGCGAAATGCTGCTGCGGGTTCTCTTCGTCAGAAGGATCCTAAGATAACTGCAAGCAGGAAGCTTGATATGTTCATTTTCAATGTTCAGCAGGTGAGGGGACATGAGTTTTCTTCTCACACTGAATCACTTGATTATCTGCGCTCTCTTGGATTCAAAACTGTTCCGACATATAAGAAGTGTACAAAGACAGATGAGATAAAAGCAGAGATTGACAGGATCGGAAATGAGCGCGCTGAGTTTTCATTTGATATTGACGGCGTTGTTATAAAGGTCAATGATCTTGCGCAGCGTGATGTTATGGGCTCAACTGCAAAGACTCCGAAATGGGCTGTCGCTTATAAATACCCACCTGAGGAAAAGGAAACTGTTCTTCGTGAGATTGAAGTCAATGTCGGAAGAACCGGAGCTATAACTCCTGTAGCGGTTTTTGATTCTATCATACTTGCGGGAACTGCTGTATCACGTGCGGTCCTTCATAACCAGGATTTCATTGATGAAAAGGATATCCGTATAGGAGACACCATTGTTGTCAGAAAAGCAGGAGAGATCATTCCTGAGGTTCTTCGCTCTGTGTCTCACTCCGAAGGTTCAGTTCCGTTCAGGCTTCCGGAAGTATGCCCTGTCTGCGGAACTCCGTCAGTACGTGAGGACGGAGAGAGCGTTCTGCGCTGTCCTAATGTTGAGTGTCCTGCTCAGCTCCTTAAAAACCTTATACACTATGCCTCCAAGGAAGCTATGAATATTGATGGACTGGGACCAGCGAATATGAAACTTCTTACTGAAACAGGACTTGTAAAGTCTCCTGCTGACCTTTATCAGCTTGATAAGGATCAGCTGATGTCTCTTGAAAGGTTTGCGGAAAAGTCTGCTGAGAATCTTGTTGCAGCTATCTCGGCATCAAAAACAGCTGGTCTGGACAGGCTTATACACGCTCTTGGAATTCGTAATATTGGAAGACGTGCTGCTGTACTTCTCTGTGAGAAGTTCGGAGATATGGACAGCATTCTGGCTGCAGATAAGGATACTGTTGCGTCTATAGATGGTTTTGGTGAGGTAATGGCTGAGAGTGTTGTAACTGCGTTCGGAGAGCCGCATATGCGTGACCTTATTGCCAAACTCAGGGTTGCAGGAGTCGAGATGACATATGTAAAGCAGAGCTCTGGTGATGATCGTTTTGATGGACTTACCTTTGTTCTGACTGGTACTCTTCCCACAATGAAGCGAGATGAGGCAAAGGCACTTATCGAAAGCTTTGGGGGAAAAGTAGCAGGTTCAGTATCCAAGAAGACTAATTATGTGGTTGCCGGTGAGGATGCGGGAAGCAAACTCACAAAAGCACAGGAACTTGGTATAACAGTACTCTCTGAGGCAGAATTGCTTGAGAAAACCCAGTAAGGAGGAGAATAATATGCTGTTCATCTGTTATCCGAAATGCACTACCTGTCAGAAAGCTCAGAAGTGGCTTGACAGTAAAGGCATCAAGTATGAATTACGTAACATCAAGGAGTCCAATCCTTCATATAAGGAACTGGCTGACTGGTTCAAAAAGAGCGGACTTCCGATTAAGAAATTTTTCAACACCAGCGGGCTTCTGTATAAGTCAATGGAACTAAAGGAAAAGCTTCCAAATATGACCGAAGAAGAACAGCTTAAGCTTCTCGCTACTGATGGCATGCTTGTAAAGCGTCCGATCCTAGTTGATGGGAAAAAAGTCTTAGTAGGCTTCAAGGAAAGTGAATGGGAGACAATTCTATAACACAAAAATCCCTTAGAGTTCTAAACTCTAAGGGATCATTTTTTAGGCCTTTGATTTAGGTTCAGCCTGACCAAAGCTTTCTGCTACTTTGCGTACTTCTTCTTCCGCTCCGAGGAATGCTTCGGCTACAAGTGGATCAAAATGAGTTCCGGCATCTGTACGGATGATGTCCATAGCTTTTTCAAACGAGAAAGGTTCCTTATAGCTTCTTCTTGAGACGAGCGCATCAAATACATCTGCTACGGCCATTATACGAGCTGAGAGCGGTATTTCCTCACCGCTGATACCATATGGATAACCTTTACCATTCCATTTTTCGTGGTGATATTCAGAAAGATTTTTGGCTTCTTTAAGATAAACGGAATCCGGAACCATATCTATAGCTCTGTCGATAATCTTACTTCCGAGAGTTGTATGCTTCTGCATCTCCTTGAATTCTTCATCGGTTAGTCTCGCTGGTTTATTCAGTATAACATCAGAGACATGGATCTTTCCTATATCGTGAAGAGGCGCAGCATTCATTACATTGTTGATGAACTCATCATTAAGCTGATCAGGATACATACCACGCTTTTTCATCTCATTCATGATTATGCGTGCATATTCAGCGGTCTTGCGTACGTGATCGCCTGTGCACTTGTCACGGCTTTCGACAAGGTCTGCAAGTACCATGATCAGTCCGTTCTGCATTTTGGAGATAGTAGCATTTTTTGTCTCTATATCCTCAACATATTTGAGACTGTCTTCAGTTGTTTTCAGGAAGGCTAGATACAGATTCTCAATTTCATCACCTGTACGTATATCCAGGCTTTTCAACCGGTTTACACTTTCTTCGATGGCTTCATCATTATGGAAGGCAAATGCTCCAGCACTGTATGCGATCGTGTTGACAGGAGTAAGAAGATTAGTGTGAACGAACCATAGGCTGACTGTTATGATAAGAATGAAGAATCCAATGAACAGCGCTATCAGTTTGGCGAGGAAGCGGTTCTGATAGTCAGCAAGATCATCCATTGATATGTCAGCGGCAGCATAGCATACACAATCTCCGCTGCTGTTGTAAACAGGACTGTAGACAGTCATCAGATGTCCATATGAATCATCGGTGATCATTGCCGGGATCTTTTTACCCTTTAGAAGATCAGGAATAAGGTCTTTGAACGATTCATCAAACGGTATAATATCTCCGGGCTCTGATCCTTCAACTTCATCTGTATCGAGATCAAATACTACATGGCAGCCGTCTTTTTCAATTTTGTATGCATAGATATATAGAATGTCTGGGTGACTGCCGCGAAGCATATAAAGGTGTTTTTCAACTTCTTCATATCCTTCGGCATCTCTGCCTTTTTCCAGGAATTCATCTACCTTATCCGGATCTATGTTACCAGCTACAACTTCTGCGACTCCTGATGCAATATTCTCATGATCGTTGATAGTGGCGTCTCTGTACAGAATATAACTGATCACTGTTGATGAGCCGGCAATCAGGAATGAAGCGACTGTTAGTATAAGCGCAATCTTAACATTTATAGATAAAGAACGCGGATGATTTTTGCGGACTGCCTTTTCCATCTCTTTTGTGAGCGGAGCCTGATATAGAACATGATAATTGAATTTGTTAAGCAGGCTTTTGGGAAGAAGAATAAATATCAGAAAAACGAGTATTACAGATAAGGATTTGTCTGCAAGTTCTATTCGGAAATCTGAAGATAGCTGAGAAGCAAAAGTTGTCTGACTTTCCGGATAAAGGAACCAGGTGAGGATGCTGTCAGGTATAATAGCAAACAGCATGAACACGGGTATCGTTGCTACAGCTTTAAAGAAATTATCAAAGAACTTGTGCTTTGAGAAGTATGCACCGCATACAGCCATCAGCATTCCTATAAGACTGTAGTACACAGCCTCACTGTCAGATATGCCCTTGATGAATGTAGTGAAGAATGCGACTATAATACCCGGAATATATCCTCCGCAAACGGCAGATAGAATAGTTCCAACTGTGTCTAGATAAAGATTCCAGCCGAATTTGCTGCATAAATAAGCTCCCAGCATATTCAGTCCAAATGATACCAGGCAAAGTAGTATCACGTAGGAAGGATTTTGTTTTCTGACTGCATCAGTCCGACTCAATTTGCTCACCCCACACAAAAAACATATATGTATAATATATTATAGCATATGAAATTTGAAATATCAATATAAAAATCAACAAATTGTAAAAAAAAAGAAATGGCAGTAAAAACCGCCATTTCATAATGCTTATTCAGCCTGCCAGCTGTTCAGGTATTCCTCCTGTTCCGGAGAGAGCTTGTCTATTTCGATTTCCCAGAAGCGGAGTTTGCGTTCTGCGACTTCAATATCTACTTCACGCGGAACCTGAATGAGGCTCTCCCCGAGTTTGACAGAAAATTTCAATTGAATAGGATTTAATGAAAGGGAGTGTAAAAAACAGCCCCATGTTTATTGTGAGTGTGTCGATAACTTATCACATATTCCTTACTTGTAGGTTTTACTGCGCCAACAGGGGATTAGTACGTTTCTTTGTTCAGCACGTCCAAGTGGCGTCTGTATCGTTTGGGAATATCTATGCCTACAAGGTATCCTATGGAATGCAGGAAGTTTGAAATGATCGCAAATCCGTCCTTGTAGAAGGCTTCTATACGCTTATCTTTTAACTGTATGCCTTTGTAGTCAGGAGGGCATACAAAAGTCCAGTCTGCACCGCTTCGGTCGAAGACGATGCGGAAGAACTTGTCGATATCCGTATCGTTATATCCTACTTTCATAAGCAAGATATGATGTTCAACCGCTTCATCGAGCTGAGAAATTATTGCATTGCTGCCGTCGAACGATATCAATGCAAGCAGTGGTTCGTCAGCCAATATGGCATTGTTTACAGCTTCCTCAGATGGGTATTTGATTATATTCATAAGCTTTCTCCTGTCAGTAAATGCGTTGCGACTTTGTTATGAACACACGGGAATAATCGAAATCTAATATGAAATCATATTGTGAACTCTCCACCACCTTAAAGAGGTGGGGGCTTCGTAAGAAGGTTGGTATTTAAGTTTTCACCTGAAAATCAGGCAACCCTTATTCTTACAGGCGTGTCCACTTCGCCACTACTGTATAGGACTGATAAGTCCACAACACTACTTTTTCTT
>JAGCYM010000101.1 GCA_017960805.1 Ruminococcus sp. | reverse complement strand
CTGAAACCGGTAAAACGATCCTCACTCAAGCCTTTCTTATGAAAGACTACAAACTCTACTACGCGGAAGATCAGGACTGGGTCAATATAAGGTTAATGATCTACAAGGTAATGCTTATATTCTCGTTTTTCTTTACGGGCGGTGAGTGTATCAAATACGCAATCCTCTTCGGCAGGCAGAAGAAAAAGCTGAATCTGCTCAGCATCATTGCTGCGATCCTTCTCATACCAATTACTATCATCGGACTTAAGATAGATGAAAAGGCTTTTGAACCGCTCCGCATACCTGCACCTGAGACTGCGAAAATATCTGCCATAGATGTCACTGTTACTGAACGGCATATTGACACTCACCATGACGAAGAAAACGGGTATTCTGAAGATTATTTCATTACTGTCGACTATGGTGACGGGAATGCCCCCGTTACACGGAAAGTCTCATTGACCATGTATGACATCGCCAAGGGTGGTGACCACTTCCTTATGGGACAGGCCGGAGAAAATGGCAAAACAGTCGATTTCGAGCTTTTCCCGTCGGATAAGTATGAGAAGACTGAATAACGGAATAATACCGAATGCTATAATATGCCTGTCCGTAAGTTCGATACGGGCAGGTATTTTAGTATATATAATCAACAGGAAAATGGACTAAGGGAGCATTTGAATATGGAAATCAATGAATGGGCATTGCTGAAAGACCCTTTTGGAATAAAGATAACGGATTTCCAGGCATTGATAAAGGAAGCGTTCGATGGCTGGAATGCACTTGAAGAGCCGCGTTACCTTCAGGAAGACAGCCTGGATAAGGCTCATGAACTCTTCAGTGCATTAGCTGAAGAATCACAGGAAGAGATGACTCTGGCTATGCTTTTCCTGTATACCGTAATATCAAATGATCCTGAAGATACGCATTTTCTTGGAGATGTCTATCAGTTTTATTTTTCCAATATGAACGGTGCAGAACAGTCTTATCGGTTTTATGGTGCTGATGCAAAAGATCATTATCCGGAATTGAGCCGAGAAGTTATATCACGGTATTTAAAGCATACCAGCAAGGCTGATTTTACTAACGACGGTAAAGTGTATGTTGAGCTGAGCAAAGAGGATCCTGACTTACACAAGGTGGATTTTCTCGGGATGATCATAACAGAATTGAAAGAGTCAGGAGAAATCTCAGATGATTTATATGATGAACTTTTTGGAGAATTAGAAGGTCCGCTGACAAAATGGTACAGTTACTCCTATCCAAGAATTGAAGAAGCAGATTCTTATGATACTGTTCGTTCTATAGCGGAAACGGCATTCAGATATAAGGCCTACAGAACATGCCTGCGTCTTGCTCCGATTCATATGATAAGTGGCAAAGATACCCGCAGTCATTTTGATGAAAGTCTTATTTTTGCAGGTAACGTTCTGTATCGATTGGGATATGATGAGTTTGCTAAAAACTGCTTCCAAAGAGCAGATGCAAATACTGACCATTCATGCTGGACAAGTGAAGATGATGAATACCGTGTCTTGCTAGACAAAGAGACCAAATTGACTGTTCCAAAATGGGCGGCTGAGTATGATAAGGTGATAGAGGAAAAACTTAAGAATGATCAGGCATGTCTTGTTGATGGTGATCAGATGATCAAGGCTGATGCTGACTATAAGAAAGAATACAAAAAAGTTTACAAAGCAAGAGAGAATCATTTGAAAAAGGTCCTTCCTGTTTTTACGGATGAATATGAGCATGCTGAGAAACTGACCAGAGAGGCTTTGACAAATAAGGCGGATGAGCTTATCAAACTGTTGGGTGATCAGTGCAAGGATACACGAGAGTATGTTCTTGCATATTGTCTGAAAGCGGAAGGATTGCTTGAACAGCAAAAGACTGAAGATGCCGGCATAATCCTGGATCAAGCATATCGATTAAAGGAAGGCAAATATTGCAGCAGGTTACTGAATGATTATGCTGATTTAGCTAAAGCCCTACACAATGAAGGCGAAGAGAAAGCATATAGATTTCGTTCCAAATTGTTAAGAACAGAATGATAAGAAAATAGACAGAAAGATTAACTATATTATTTATGGCCAGGTTTGATGAACTTATAGAAGAAACAAAAAACGAGATAAGAGTCCTGCTCAGGAATCCTGACATCAGGCCTTCCTATATGACCTATGACCAGCTAAGAGATGTTCAAAGCGAAATATGCAGAATGGCCCGCATCAGAGATCCTGAGAAGTTTTTTCCGTACTTTCCAAAAGGTATAGCAGATGCGTGCTGGCTTCCGGACCATCCAATAGTTGTTAAACTTAATGAGATAGTGGATCTATATAATAATCGGGAATATTGAGCATAGTTAATTAGCAGGATTATTTATAGCGTGCACAATCGGATTGGAGAACTAATATGGCCGACTTCAAAACGTATTTGAAACATCTGATTTCTACAAATCAAATAGATGGATGCATACCGGAAGAATACAAACCAATCGTTATAGCGCATCTGTTCAACGCAGAAGTTTTTAGAAGCGGCATTCAGTCTTTTTTCGAACTCTTTCCTTTTTCACTGAAAGAAGTTGTTGATTCGTTGCAGATATTGAAAGTTGCTTCTTCGCTGGTACAGGTCGTAAAAGATGCCCAAGGAATTGAGTATATTTCCGATGACGAATTATACGAACAGGCACCTGATGATGAAGAACGATACGAAGAATTGATGGAAGAAAGAGATTTGTTTTGGGATGATATAAACGGGAAGTACCGCAGCGTATCCGAAAATGATGTTGACGAGAAGATCGCTGCATATATTCAGGCATTCGGGCTTGAGTTCAAGATAGATTAATTGAACCAAGTGAAATTGGTGATATAAATCATCAGGATATACGACTGAGAAAAAGGAGTTGATCATATGAATACTTTGTATACAGATTCTCTTATTCTTCGCCCATTTCGCGCGAATGATGCAGAAGCAATGTACAGGAATTGGACATATGATCCAAGAGTAGCAAAATACTGCCGCTGGTTTCCTCATAAAAGCCTGGAAGAAACCCAGGCATATCTTCAGATTTGTTTGAATGCGGAATACTGT
>JAGCYM010000100.1 GCA_017960805.1 Ruminococcus sp. | reverse complement strand
TATCATTGCCGAGGCTGGGGATAAAGTCGTAGTTGTATCCGTATAAAGCTGCATATGTGCACCAAAGAATCAGCACTGCAACAGGAAAGAGTACGAGTGCATATGCTAGCTTCATCTGTTGTGGTATCCTTCTATTCATAGTATCAGCTCCTTTTTGTGGCTACCTTAGTACGGATAAGACTGATGATGTATATGAATTGCCAATAAGCTAGAAGCGGCAAGATAGGGAAAATACAGCAGTAACCGTAGAACCATATAAAGAGTAGCCTGTTTTGGATGGCTTCAAGGCCGTAGAGTATCCTACCGAATGAGATGTAGCCGAAAACTGCTTTTGCAGTGCAGTCAAGTATAATCAGTATGTATGGAAATAGGGATACTGCAAAAGAAGTTGTATAAAGCTTAGAAATCGTATCCATTCCACGCTCGCGTCGCTTCCTCATGCGAATGTTCAACAGAAGGGGAATTATACCTAGCACAGACACGATGAGGATTCCACAGAAAATAAGAAATGGGTCATTGAAGACAATGTAGTCAAGTATGACATGTTCGAAAAATACTCTGTAAAGGAGAGCGATGACAAAGGCAAGAATCCCTGTAACAAATATTGCCGTGAGGATCTTTTCGCGTTTTTTCATGGTATCATCTCCTTTGCTGATTATATGATACCATGATATAACATAAATTGTTAGATGTCTGAGGTCACTTCAGCGATTACAATTGTAATGTTGTAAGTGACAAATATAAGTGGTATAATGGAGTAGAGGTGATGGCAAGGTGTTGATGATCTCTTTGAAAAAGATAGATAAAAAAGAACAGCACTCCCATGCGCATAATCTGCTCAAGGAGTGCCTTAAACCTTTTGATATAGAATATTGTGAGTCCATGCTAAAATTCGGAGAGCACGGAAAGCCTGAACTGAAAGATCGTGGAGATATCCATTTTAATCTGTCACACGCTGATGGAATAGCAGCATGTATCGTGTCAGAGAGAGAATGTGGAATAGACTGTGAAGCGGTGCGTGAATATCGCCCTAAAGTAGCTCAGAGAGTTTTCACTCCTGAGGAACTGAAAATGTTCGAATCTGCTTCTGAAAATGAACGTGATCTTCTGTTTTTTCAGCTTTGGACTTTGAAGGAATCTTTCATTAAAGCGGTCGGCAGAGGTCTATCCTATCCGATGAATACTGTCGGGTTCAGCTTTGAAGGCGACACAATAAGCTGCACAGATAATAATTACAGTTTCCGTCAGTATATTCTGCGAGATGGGGAATATGTCGTGTCTGTCTGCGAAAGAATCAACGGGTAACAATATAATAAAGCAGACCGTATATGAAAGCGGCTGCAGAACCATAAAGAATAACTGGTCCGGCTATAGTGAATATCTTGGTTCCAACCCCGAGAATAAGTCCCTCAGAACGCGCTTCAATCGCGGAAGAACTTATGGCATTTGCAAAGCCTGTTATAGGAACAAGAGTGCCTGCACCAGCGTGCTTGGCAAGCCTCTGATACCAGCCTAGTCCGGTCATAACAGAACTGAGTACAATAAGAGTTACCGATGTCCAGAGTGAAGCTGCTTCAGCATCTGCTCCCGCAGCTTCCAGAAACATCTTTATGATCTGTCCGAAAGCGCAGATCGCTCCTCCTGTTATGAAGGCTACGAAAGTGTTGACTTTAACATTTGATTTAGGTGAAGCTTTTTTACTCATTTCAGCGTATTCCTGCGGAGTAATGTTCATACTATCATCTCCTTTTCAGATAGTATCTGTTACTTTTTGCAGGATATACGTTTTTTTATTTCAATTAATAGTTCAGCAGCAAACAGAATTATACCTGAAAGCGATACTAGTTTACCTAGTCCGAGGAGCGGTGCGGTAAATAGAATTTCCAGCTCATGTTCTCCTTCTTCTATAGGGAAACCAAGGAAAGCAGTATCGGTCTTGACAGGTGTGACTTTCCTTCCGTCAATAGTGATATTGAAGCTATCGTGATATACAAAGCTTGTATCAGCGATACCGTCATTTTCTGCGGAAAGAATGCCGCGGATGCTGTCACCGCCTGTCATTGAGATATCAGGCTGAAAAGCGGAAAGATGATCGGTAAGGCTGCTTAAAAACTGAGGTTCAAGTGTATATGCACTCAGTTCTGAAACAGCGATCTCCTTGCCGGTCAGTTCTATCCTGAGAGAATCCGAGAGATCGGAGATCACATATTCAAACAGATAGTTGTTGTTGTGATACTTCCATTCCGGATTTGTCAGAGTATTTTTCACACCGTTTATCCTGATACGTACGTCGCCTCCGCGTTCCCAGCTGAAACTGTTTTTCTGGTTGTTATCCACGCGGAAACGGAGCAGAATTATTTTATCATGTGTGTCTGCCGGCAGCTTATATGTGTATGACATTGAACCGCCTTCCGGGTGAATATGCCATACTCCGTCAGTGAGGTCGGAATCATATTCTCCGCTAACATTTTCACATTCAGATATGTCAAAAATGTCTCCGATGTCTGTCTGAAGGATCGATGGAGTGAAATCAGTATCCGGGAGATCTTCAGGAACAATGACATATTTCATAAGTGCCTCGGTATTATACGGATATCCGAGGCTTTTATACTGCCTGAGGCTCATTTTTTCCGAACCGGTCCATATGAGAGGAAATGCGTATTTATTCTCATAGAGGTAATATCCGTCTGAGGTCATGTCAATGAGTTTTAGGCCAAAGAAATCTACTTCTTCGTGTGTGATATAATATCTGTTACCCATGCGTGAGTTGAACAGTATATTTCTTGAACGAGTAGTCAGTGCTGAGTTGCGGTACTCGTTTTCATTAAACATCTCCGAAAGATAGAAACTGTTGTAATCCTGTGAGTGAACAGAGGAGTATAAAGTATCCTGATAGTGATTAGGTGCGTAGACTTTATTTACAGTGAACAGTCTGGTCGTATCAATTGCGGTGCGTACCATTCTGCCTTCAGAAGCTTCGGAAACAAGCTTTGCTACAGAGGACGAATTAACATTATTAAAACTCTCCAGTGTCTGAAGCTTGTCATATCTGTTTCCGAAAACACATGTCAGGAGAGGAACAGCAAAAAAGATACAGCAGAATTGTTTTTTGCTGCTTTTGGCAATAATAACAGAGCCTATTGCAAATAGAACAGCATCTGCAATAAATGTGAGAATAAAAATACTTGCCTTACAGCATATGACTGATATAACTGAACAGATAACGAATGTTATAAAAGCACCTGATGAGAAGTACTCACTGAAGCTGCCTTTCTTCATGGAAAAACAGTGCTCCAGGAGCTCTGATACCGGGATCAGAGCGAGAGGAAGAAAAGCAAACAGTACTTTAGGATCAATATACAGAGTTCCGTTCAGAAGATAGATCACAGCAGGAAAGACAGCGGTCAGAAGAACGAGTGCTGCGATGAATCTTGTTCCACGTTTTCCGCGGAACAGAGCGAAAATAGCCGAAAAAACCCCGAATGCAGAAAGTCCCATTGTATAGCCGAAATATGTAAGTCGATCAAAGCGTATCGTCGGGAGAAAATCACGCAGAGACAGTACGTTGTCACCGCTTCGTCCGCTTGCCAGAACATACGCTGTCGGAAGGAGAAGAACACCGGCCATCATTACACTAACAGCCAGTGAAGCTGCAAACGGAAGGTACCGCCTGATCATATCGAGCGGTTTTATTTTTCCCCCGGAAAGAATAATGAAAAATCCGTAGCATGCCAGAGAGATAACTGCAGAGACAGCGAAATAGTAGTTGCACATTATCATCAGGAAAGTGAATAAGATAAGTGGAGCTTTCCTTCCTTTACTGAAGAAGCTGTCTGTACTCAGCATTGAGAGAAGCAGAAACGGCATATATCCGGTGAACATGATCTGCCTGTGGCTGTTAATGATGAGAGGAACAGACAGCGCAAAAAACAGTGTTACACACGCTGTAACAGCTGTTCCCTTACGACGTCTGAAAAAGGTGTAAAGTGCGCCTTCAGAGACGAAAACAGAGATTATGCTTGTTGCCATTATATAATAGCTCATAGGTACGAACGGGAGCAGATATGACAGCATTATCACAGGAGAGTACAGTCCGTAGTATGAGAGTGAGTATATATTTTCGCCTCCGCCGATATTCGGTGCCCAGGAGGGGAACAGCTCATGAGTGGAATAGAAGAGTGTTCTGAAATATTCCGGGATGGCGTAATGCTGCGAAGCCCAGTCATCCTGGGATCCGTATACTGTGCCGCCGGAAAGACTTACGGCCATTATGACAAGTGTCAGAAGAAATATGCCTCCTAGCGCAGGAATGTCATGTTTCCCGAAACGCTTCATTGTACATCCGCCTCCTTCCATTCCTCATAAGGAAGCATATGTTCAAGCTTCGAAACAGTACGTTTTTGTGAACGGTAGACACTGCATATCTCAAGCTCCTGCTCAAGCTTGTCCTTTGTGATCTGAGTGAGATCTTTTTTTGCTGCCGGAAGCTTCTTTGCAGAATAGTAGTCGCCGAAGTAATACAGTGTGCCGCTTCCGTATGCGCTGAAAGCTTGAGTTACGAGTGCATTTGTCAGCTTGTGATGTATATGTCCGTATTCACCAGCAGGATTGTGCGTGGCAACTTCCTGCCAGTTTTTGAGCTGAAGAAGGGTACAGATATCTTTTTCGATCATGTCGCTTACCTGTGACCAGTCATCACGGGAGAGATTGACTTTATCAGGGTAGTCGAGCATGAGGGGAGTGTTTCCGCTCATGCTGACTGCTTCAGTAAATTCGGATGAGCGTGTAATGTCAGATCCGTGAGTGAGACATACCACCAGCCAGTTTTCGTCAAGGAGATGAGCTCCGCCCCATATGGTCTCATCATCCGGGTGAGCTACTATCATAAGCTTGTCTGTTCCTTCAGGAAAGCTGACCGAGTCTGGAGAGAGGGGAGAGACTGACTGAGCTTTGTCATAGCTTGTATCAAGAATGAACGTTATCGCACATACTGCAGTGAATATTACTGCCGCAAACAAAAAATACAGCTTTTTCAATGCTCTCCCTCCTCCTTTTTGATTTATGAGAATTATGTTTATATTTCTGTGCGGTGTCAGAGTGGTTGATCTGTGCCGAAAAACGCCGCATCAAGCGGCGCTTGTGTTATTTTAGCGCTATGTCAAGAAGACTAACATCTCCTGACATTGATATGGTTATAGTACCGCTCTCAGGAAGCCCTTCAGGCAGTTCAGCGGTATATTCACTGAAATCATCATATCCGTCAGCTGGTGTGAGCTGGATTTCCATATGCTTCTCAGCAACGTTTATGTATAGAGTGCCGTTCCCCATAAATGCAGCGGCGTAAAGCGTTAGCTGTTTACTGTTACCGATAGGACAGTCTTCATAGACGGCTGTTGCTCCCCAGTTATTGGTACGGATATAGTGCTTATGCAGTCTCTTTGACCATGCTGTTTCAAGATTGAAATAGCTGTCAAAACTATCTGCTGAAAAGTGAGATGCGCGCAGAGGGATCATTTTTCCATTTACTGGTGTTTCTCCTGAAAGCGGGAGATTGTCAGAACATCCGCCTGCCATGAAACGGTAAACACCTTTCTCAACGAACATGGAACAGCTGTGGGTATCATAGATCTCTAGAATGTGGCGTGGTACGGATAGCGTAACTTCAGCGGTCTCTCCTGCTTTTATATGAACTCTTTCGAATGCGCAGAGTTTCTTCGCAGGTCGTTTAAGTTTTGAATCAGGAACAGTGAAATACAGTTGTACTACTTCATCACCATCTGTTTCAGAAGTGTTACGAACGTGTATGATAGCTTCGGGATTATTTCCGCCTTTGAGTTCCATTTCAAGATACTCGAAACTTGCGTATGAGAGTCCGTATCCGAACGGATAGAGCGGTTTGCCCTTGAAGTACATATATGTGGTACATCCGCGTTCTATATCATATTCCATTATATCAGGAAGATCAAGTTCAGAGCGGTACCAAGTCATTGCGAGTTTTCCGCCGGGAACATTTCTGCCGCTTATAGTCTCAGCAACAGCTGTTCCGAGGTGAGCTCCGGCGTGTGTTGTATAAATGAGATTCTTTGCGCCTGTTATAGCAAACGGGTAGCTTGATATGAGAACTGTCACAAGTTTGTCTTCAGCTTCAGAAAGGATAGTTCTGCAATCCTGCTGGATATTTAGTGACAGCGTCTCACGGTCAAAGCATTCCTTAGCGACCTGAAGAGGACAGTTTCCTGTGCAGTAAACAATAAGATCGCATTCGTCACGAAGTTTTTCCGCACGCTTTGCACCGGGATCACATACATGTATATGCATATTCTGTCCGTTCATACCTATGTCAAAAGTAATCTTGCCTGAGCTGTCAGCAGTCATCCTTCCTCCGCGCATAAGGTCACGTAGATATTCATATCCGGTAGAACTGTCAAGTACATAGTTGAAGGATTCAAGAGTATACCAGTCATATACTGTACGATTATTCAGATGCAGGATCCCTTCACCGTTAAACTGCATGAATCGTTTGTATTTTGGAGAGAAGAAATTAGTCCAGTAGCAGTCACGTCTTTTTCCTAAATCCTTGCTGTGTTCGTCCCAGATATGCATTTCGAACAACTCGTTTTCGCCGATCTCATCAGCGTCAGCCCATATTGTTCCGTCTTCGTGGATTGAGAGGTATTTGCCGTTATCAGCCTCGATCGCGACGATGTCCCATAAACTGTCATGTATTACTTCTGAGTCAGGGAACTCACGGCGCATGCCTTCGACAGGGGATACAGCATCGCGGAAGATTCCTGTATACCAGTCCATAAGGTTTTCGTCAGCAAGAGCTCCGACTACAGCAATTTTCTTAGGTTCGTTCTTAACAGGAAGCAGACCGCTGTTTTCAAGAAGAACTATCTGCTCACGTGTGGCGCGCAGATTAAGTTCTTCGTGTGCCGGGCAGTTGATAACATCAGCACCTATTTTGTCATATGGGCAGTCATCAGAAAGATGACCGAGTTTAAGACGGGCATAAAGTACGTTTTCAACTGCCTTGTCAAGATCTTCTTCAGTCATCAGACCGGATTCAAGCGCTTCTTTTGCCGCTTTTTCAGTCAGCACTTCGGTTTCAAGCATAACATCTCCGCCGGCTTTAACTGACTCTGCAAGCGCTTCTGAATGTCTGTCAAAGAAGTCATGGAGTGTCAGGGTCTGCGACAGATCTCCTCCGTCAGAAACAGTGAACCACATTCCCCACTTGTCTTTCAGAATTGTCTGCAATTCAGGATTGAGAATAGCAGGGAGATGGTTTATCTCGTTGTATGATGCCATAGCGCATTTCGCTCCGCCAAATTCGATGGCGTTGCGGAACGCTGCATAGTAGTATTCATATTTCAGTCGGGGAGGCAGAAAAGCATTACAGCTGCCGCGTTCGTGTTCGTTGTTGTTTGCGCAGAAATGCTTCATTCCGGGGATAGTCTTGACATAAACAGGATCGTCACCGGCAAGTCCGCGTGTGTATGCGGCGGTCATTTCGCCGGCCAGGCATACATCTTCTCCATATGCTTCTTCGGTACGACCCCAGCGAGGATCACGTTCCATATCTACTGTTGGACCGAAGAGACATAAATCGCCATTAGAGCCTCCGTTATAGTATGCGCGGCATTCATCACCTGCGATATTGCCAAGTTCATGCATGAGTTCTTTGTCAAATGTACCTGCAAGACCTATTGGCTGTGGGAAAACGGTTGAGTGCTTGTCTTCACTGCGTCCGACAAAGCCACGTGCGATTTCAGTGCCTATTCTGAATTCGCTGAGTCCGAGCCTTTCGACAGGCTTCTGATGCGCGGTTAGAAAAGTGAATTTTTCGTCGGTTGAAAGCTGTTTTACCAGTTCAACAGCTCTTGCACGTAGAGGGTCACGTTTGTCCATCGTTATCACTCCGTTCGGTGGATTATTAGTTTTCGTACTGCTTGATTATATGCTCAGCGACTTCGCGCCTTGTCTGTCTGTTATTCATTGCTTGTTTTTCAATATATCTGTGAGCCTGTGGTTCAGTAAAATTGAGATATTTCATAAGTACTGATTTTGCTCGGTTAATTACACGGATTTCTTCTATTCTTCCAAGGATCTCGGGGCTTTCCTTAAGTCCTGACATACGGCTCAGATTTGTGCTTATCATGCGTATATCACGGCTAAGAGCCTCTCTGTTTACAGGACGAGCAAGCACATAAATGCCATAGTCCGCGAGTCTGTCTGCCAGTTCTTCAGCAATCTCGGCATGACAAATAAGGATTATTCCTGCTGATGTTTCCTCAGCCGCGGTTTCTGCTAGTTCCTGCCCGAATTCATCCTGAAGAGGTGTCCCTATAATAATTATATCAGGGGAAGCCTCACCGTTGATCAGGCGTCGTGCTTCGCTTCCTCCGGTTATTACCGCAACTGAGCCGAAGCCCTCGATCTGTGCGGTCTGTTCTATCAGTGAAGCTTCTTCAGGATCTGCTGATACAATAATTGCTCTGTTCATTATCTGCTCCGTTTAGAGGTACATAAAGTACGCTTTTTCTTCGAATTCATCCTTGTTCTTTGCAAGAGAATATTCCTGTATCTGTGTATGCAGGCGTGAAAGGATGCTGCTTCGTATCTCTTCGGGTAGTGAGGCTTTGACAAAATCACTGTTTTCAGCTACTTCAACTGCCTCAGCTAGTGACATCGGGAGTAGTTCAAATCCTGAAGGCGTGTCACCTTTCATTGTACAGTCCATGAGAGAACAGTCACCTGAGCGCATGCCTTCCATTCCAGCAGCAAGAATGAGCTTGAATGCGATATATGGGTTGCATGCTGCATCTGCAGAACGAAGTTCAATGTGCGGAGATACGCCGATAGCCTGTGGGATTCGAATGAGCTGTGACCGGTTTTCAGATGACCAGTCAACATATTTAGGAGCATATCCCATACCAAAACGTTTATATGAATTTGTTGTGGAATTCAGGAAGGCTGTTATCTCGCGTATCCTGTTAAGAACGCCAGAGATGAAGCATTTTCCTTCTTTAGACATTTCTTCAGGTCTGCCCTCAAAAATGTACTCACTGTTCTTTTTCAGACTTAGTGAAATGCTAAGAGCGCTTCCATGTTCATTGCCAAGCGGTTTGGGCATAAACGATGCAAAGAGTCCGTTCTGAGCAGCAATGGATTTAACAACAGTCTTGTAGTGAGCCATGTTGTCTGCAGCAGTAACCGGTTCGTTTTCACGGAACTCTATCTCATTCTGTCCTGGACCGTGTTTATGGCAGGAACTCTTCGGACTCAGTCCCATTTCTTCAAGGGAAAGGCATATTTCTCGTCTGGCGTTTTCACATTTGTCAAGAGGAGCAACGTCGAGATATCCGCCGTTATCATGAGGAGTTTTTGTCGGTTCTCCTTTGGCGTCAAGTTCGAACAGATAGAATTCACATTTAGTGCCCATTTCACAGGAATAACCATCCAGGCGAAGCTCGTTCATTGTGTTGATGAGATCACTGCGGATGTCTCCGATATATCCGTTTCCGTCAATGGTTTTAAGGCTACAGAAAAAACGGACAACTCTTCCTGATTTAGGACGCCATGGAAGAACCGAGAGCGTGGATATATCCGGTACCAGAAGCAGATCTGAGCAGTGCTCTGCAAAGCCAGAAGCGTCAAATGGAATACCGTATGAAAAAGCTCTTTCTAGTTCGTTTGGCATGATGGCAACGTTTTTCAGATTGCCGAATATGTCACAGAATGTAAGTCTGATAAATTTTACGTCGTTTTCCTCGACAAATTTAAGTATCTCTTTAGGAGAAAAGCTCATAGACTGAACCTCCTGTTCATTGTTCAGATGATAGATTATTATAGCACATTTTTTACTAAAAAGCAACGATGATTTAAGTTGATTAGAAATTATTGAATTACTAAGTGGTAGTAAAAAAAGATGCCGAGGATTCAGCCCCCTCGGCATCTTTGAAAAAATAGCTTATTGAATCTTACTAATTCGTTTTGTAATAAACTCGTCTATGTCATTTATAAGGTATTCTTCGCCTACGGTATGGAGAGCACCAAAGCAATTAAGGATATAATTATTAACTCCGTTTTTTTCAAATAGCTCTGTTACCTCTTTGCCCGAAAGTTTTTTGTGGTGTCGATAGCGCTCCATGCAGTAAATAAGGAATTCGCTTTCTCTGCTCATTGTCAAGCCTCCTCGGGATAGTCATAGGAGCCTGTTAAAAGCTCGTCCTGATACATCGTATAAAGAAGCATTGGACTATAATGCCAAAGCTTGGACTTTTCATCAGATAGTTCATCGTAAAGTTTTGAATTGTAGAATTTATTTATAGCATCTACGTCAGAGATATTGCTGTTTTCAGTTATTTTTTCAATTATCTTAGGTACAATAAGAGTAAGGAGTGCACTGAATTGATTTTCATTCATACAAAAACCCTCCTTTTGAACTTTATATACTCAAGAGATTTTTCTGAAGTGAAAACAAGTTG
>JAGCYM010000099.1 GCA_017960805.1 Ruminococcus sp. | reverse complement strand
TGACCTCTGCTTTAATGCCTGTGATAACCTTGAAACGCTGAAATTAGGAACAGGTATAAAGTCTATCGGAAACCGTTTTCTATACGGAAGCCCGAAGATAACAGAAATAACTATCCCGAAGACAGTAACACAGACAGGTGAATGGAAATATGGCTGTTTAGAAGGAAGCAGTATCAGTATACTCTCATTTGAACCTGGTACCACGACCGTTCCCTCATACATCGCACAGAACTGTACGGCGCTCAGGGAAGTTTTCCTCCCCGATACAGTATCCAGACTGGACAATTACGCATTTTACGGCTGCAGTAAACTCGAAAAGATACTGCCTGTCAACAAGCAGCTTGATTTTATGTCGGATACATTCACCGGATGTGTGTTACTTGACGATTCCAGATTCACAGTGCTCGACCGCGAAAATTCATACATCGTATCAAACTATGAGCTTGCAAGTACTAACGGTATATCGAATTTCACCCTGCGATACAAGCTCTCTCCGAACGTCTCGGATAACGCGAAGGAGATGCAGCTGGTGCTGAAGGTACCTGAAGGCATCGACCTTATGTACGACACTTTCCGCAGCTCCGACCCGGCGTTCGCTGCCGATAAGATAAAAGACGGCGTTATCCCCGTGACTCAGCCCGAGGGAGAGCTCCGCTTCTCTGCGCGCGTCACAGCGATAGGAGATTACCGCATCACGGCGAATATCATCTTTAAATTCGGAAATTCATCGTGGAATCAGTATATCGGCACAGTCAATGTCAAATGCCCTGATATTACCTGCTGCACTGTTGCAAAGACAAGCGCAGACACGATAAATGTATACGGTATCGCGAGCAAGGGAGAGACGGTAGAACTCTACATCGACGACGTTCTCGCAGGAGAAGCCGTTTCCAGTGAATATACGGGAAAATACTCCACAAAGCTCGTTCTGCCTGCTAAGGAATCCGGAAGCAGTTATTCCGTCTGTGCAAAGTGTAAGGATAAAATAAGCGATCCGGTAAATGTCATATATGAAGCAGGTCAGCCCAAAATAGAATCCGTCACAATGATCTATAATGGTGACAAAAGAATGGATATCACTAATGTTTTTGAAGAGGGCATCTCTCCTGTTATCAGTTATAATCCCAGCTATCCGATACTCTTTGAGATAAAGACAGACAACGCAGATAAGATATACAAGGTATGTGTTACAAGTACGAAGGGCACTTCAACCAAGAAGGTCGAAGCATTCTGGGATGAAGAAAAACAACTCTTCATATCAAAGGATTTCTTTGATCCGAGTAACCACTACTACGTCCCGGGAACTCTGAATATCACGATAGAACAGTATAAAACGGTAGATAGCAAGAACTCTGAGCCTGAAAAAAATCCTGATTATGAGCCGGACAAGAGTATTATTGACAATAGCTATTGTGAGATCATTGAGAAGAAAGATAATGAACTTCTTGAAAAAATCGTGATTTCAGATGGAGCAAAATCACTTGAGACTTATCATTACTATTCCGAATCCGAAACTATGAAGGTGAAAGGAAAGGAGAAGCGGGTCAAGGACATCGTTAAGGAGTATAAGGAAAATGGTTTCCAAAAGCTGAATATAAGGGAAGTTGAAGACGGAAAGGTTTATGAATACTACATAAAGCCTTTAAACCTTGAAGATTTAAGTGATCTCGGATTAGAAGACGAATCTGAAGACGATAGAGGACCATTTGAAAGACTTGATGACCAATATGGATTCTGGACGGACAGAATAAGTGGATTCTTGATAGCAAGGAAGGAACTTAATTCAGATAACATTACAGTAATTAAAGAAGTTTGGAAGAATGTTTCACCAGAAGCTGCATCATGGTTTATAGAAACAGTAGCTGGCGAAGAAGCTTCTGCTCTTTATGGAGATATTGGAACGGTCATCTCTTTCGCTTCAAATTGTGAATCATACTTCAAAGCATGTATGGAAGCCGAAAGCCCTGAAGAAATAGAGGCTTATTCTTGGTTATTCGCTTATAATACAACGTCATTAGCTTGTGTAGTGCTTGTTGCATCAGTCAATCCGCTCGCTGGAGTTGGATTTGGAATATTAACCGCGCTGGGCGGAGATATGCTTGAAAAGGAAATAGAAGCGTATTTCAACGGAGGCGGTATCCTGAGGATGATAATCGACCCGAGCGGAATTGTATACGAAGCTGTACCGGGGAATCCTGTAGAGGGAGCGACGGTTTCGATATACTACCGCGATCCCGAAACGAATGAGGCTGTCAAATGGAACGCCAAGGATTATGAGCAAGAGAATCCGCTGCTTACTGACAAAGAAGGAAAATACCTATGGGACGTTCCCGAGGGCGACTGGAAGGTCGTATGTGAGAAAGAGGAATATGAGACGGCTGAGACAGAATGGCTTGGCATCCCTCCTGTAAGAACTGATGTCAATATCGCGCTCGTAAGCAAGACGGCTCCTAAGCTTGTAAGCGCGGATATGAGTGGAAGAAGCATTACTGTCAAGCTTTCAAAGTTTGTTGATATTTCCACAGTAACGGCTGATTCGTTCACTATTGAGGGTACAGAATCTGAATTCACAGTCGTAGCTCAGCCTTTGAGTGAGGATGATAAGTATGCAGATACATTTATCCTTAACGGCAGCTTTACGGATTCGGTCAAGTCAGTTTCGCTTTCGGATGAGGTCAAGAGCTATGCAGGCATTGCAGCTGAAAAATCGACGGTTACAGTAACCAATATCGGACTTGATCTCGGAGATTTGAACAGCGACGGAAAGGTTGATGCAAAGGATGCATCGATGATACTTGTGTACTACTCTAAAATGTCAACTGGCGGTGAAGGTGGCTTTACAGAAGCTCAGAAAAATGCGGCAAATGTAAATAGTGATGCACTAATTGACGCGAAAGACGCTTCATATATCCTTGCGTATTACGTAGCCGCTTCAACAGCGACAGGAGATATTCCCTCCTTGGCAGAGTATATGGCAGCTAAAGTTGCTTAAGTATTCAGCAATGCTAACGACCAATGAAAAAAAACTAGATCCTATGACTTATTGGTAAAATAAAGAAAACGGCCTATAAGAGTTGCGCTCTAAAAGAAGTATTTAAGAATTAAGGTAAAGGTTGCGTAGAATAGCCTACGCAGCCTTTCTTTTTTTGTCATAGTTTCTGCTGTCGGCGATAGCAGTAGCAACTGCAACGCCGAAGCGGAAGTGTATCTCAATATCCTGAGTGCGGTGTCCGCTGCTCTTAAAGGTCAACTTTCGAGGCATACTCTGTGTTTATTTATATTTTGGTCGGCTAAAACTTGTTCCTGCCAATATAGAATTACAGTACCTCGGAAAAAGTACGAACTGAAAAAGGACCGCATAACACAGGCTCTTTCAAGCAAGTGTTATGCGGTCGTACTGATTTATGACTGTGCTGTTTTCATGGCCGTCAGTCGTTGTCAGCGCTCTCAGGTAAAATGCTGATTAGTCCTGCGTCCATTTTCTGTATGGTCAGAGCATCTCTTGCTGTAATACCGTCGCCTCTGTTATAAACGTCAGCGTTGTCGAGAGCTATATCATTGAGACCATACCTGTCTTTGTTTGCCACGTACTGTAGAATTGCAACTGCATCTGCGACTGATACCTTGCCATCGAGGTTAGCGTCGCCGAGCGTAGATTTATGAGGAACATCCGTTGTGATAGCAGTAGTTGTAGTAGTAGTTGTTGTTGTGGTGGTGGTAGTAGTAGTCGTTGTTGTGGTAGTAGTTGTAGTCATTGCTGCTTTCTCAGCTGCAAGAACTTCTGCAGGGATAGCGATTATCCTACTGTAAAAATCCTTAGGCTGGCAGTTCTTGTCGAATGGGAGAGGATTACCGCCCTGTGTGCCCTTGCCGTCGTCCTCCTTGTAGGACTGACGCCAGCTTGCGGAATCGCAGTGGCCCCACAGAGTTACGCTGGAGACGCTGTTATGACGCTCAGCTGCTACCTTGTAGATGTCAACGAAGAGGTCAGCACCCTCCTGCTTTGAGCAGGTGGTAACGTCGAGCTCGGTTATCTGAACATCGAGACCAAGGCTGTTGAATAGGTCGATAGCGTCGGCGTATGTGCCGAATTTGGGATCGTTAGACTCTGTAGCACTTCCTGAGAATCCGAAATCGCAGTAGTGCATGTGTGACTGCATACCGATACCGTCAATGTAATCGCCTTCAGCCTGAATCTTCTTGGCCATGTTATAAAGGTCATCGCGCTTCTTAACGAAGTACTCGTTGTAGTCATTCATGTAGAGCTTGCAGCCCTCGGGAGCATATTTTCTCGCGTACTTGAAGGCGTTGATAATGAATTCGTCGCTGTGGTAGCAGTTCCACCACTTTGAAAACTCTCCGCCGTCGCCTCGGAGTCCGCCGCCGTCGTTCTTGAAGAGCTCGTTGCAGACATCATATGAATACACCTTGAGGTTGGGATAGTCTCTCTTGAGAGTATCAAATGTATTCTTTATCATGCTTTCGAGACGCTTGTTCATGCGGTCGGTAGAAACTGTAGCACCGTTGTCGCTGAAGTTTTCCTTGAATATCCAGTCGGGAGTCTGCGAATACCATACGAAAGTATGTCCGCGAAGACCGATGCCGTTTTCCTCACAGAACTTGAGTATCGGGGCAGCTCTTGAGAGGTTTATAGCGATGTTATCTCCCGAAGAACGGCTGCGGTCGCAGATATAATCCGGCTTCATCTCATTCTCGCAGGTAACGGAATTGAAGTTCTTCTTAATGAATGCCTGGACATCAGACCTTGTAATGTTGTAAGCATTGACCTCGGCACCGATACGGAACATTTCACCGTAATAATCCTTGAAGCCGGTTCCGTTCGGGTCATAGGTGTAATCGTTGTTCTGATGGGAAGCGATCATTGCGGGGTCTCCTTGTGGGATATTCGGGTTTGTAGTCGATGAAGAAGCAGCTGATACTGTGCCGCCGCCTGTTGTTACAGACGAGGCTTTGCCTTTTTTGGATATCTGGAATGAATCGAGCCAGATATTTGTAAGGCTATCGGGAGCTTCGATGTAAACAGACAAACCGGAAGCGCCTGAAGGAACAGTGAATTCGGTATTCTCGAGCTTTGTCCACTCGCCGCTCTCTGCACTTTCGGTAACTATCTCCATCCAGTCAGTAGAGCCGCCGGAGGTATACTCAAGGGTAAGTTTAAGGTCAGTCGCCTTGCCACTCTTCTGCAGACCGGCTGCACTGATGCTGTAAGTCTGACCCGGGACGAGAGTCGAAGAATCAATTGAAACTGCGCCGCCGTGCCAGTTACTGCTTCTGCCGCTGACTTTGAGTGAGCCGCTTCCGTCATAGTAGTTGCTGTTGTCTACTGAAACTGTCGCTCCGCCTCTGCCTGTGAAATTGCCTTTTCCGGAATCAAAGTTTTCTGTAAAGAAATCTCCATTTGCATCGGACTCAGCGGTTTTTTCGGGCTCGGTAGTCTGCTCGTTCTCATGATTGCCGGTGTATGAGATTATGTTCTTCTTAACGTTTGCCTGTCCGTCACTCTCCCAGCCTTCAACATTGAAAGCCACCTCATAAAGGTTACCCATCTTCATACCGAGCGATTCCCAAGCCTCGAAGTGCTTGTAGATGCTGATAGTACCGGATGTTCTGGGAGTTTTACGAACGCTTATGTATTGTGTGAAAGGTCCGTTGCTGTTTGTGATGTTGTAGGAGTTCATAGGGTTTGTGAAAACATCGTACGTACTACCGTCGATGTTTACCTGCTTTGCACTTGTGGAAGAGGGTACCCAGTTCTTCCAGTCCTCGATGATGTAGAACTCAACAAGCGGGTTCTCTGTCCAGCCGTAGATACAGATACGGGAGTTTCCGGCGCTTCCTGCCGACCATTCGCAGTCGAAATCGCAGGTGAAGTTGCCGTAGTCCTGCCAGTGGTTGGGGTTATTTCTGCCCCAGTAGAGTCCGCGGCGGGCGAGAAAGTTGCCCTTTGATCCGTTAGGACCGCACTTCCAGCTTGTGCTGAATCCGCCGCCGCTGTCAGCGAGAGTCATCGTAGATGAATTCGGCGTATCGGCCTGCCAGATCTCATGATGGTAGTCGTTGTACCATCCTGTCTCCTGCGTGTGACCGGGACTGGTCTGCAGGACTTTTGCGGCGTTTGTTGTGATTTCCGTAGCCGTGATAGATGAGCATGAAATAGCCAAGAATCCGGCAACAACAGAACTTAACGCACGCTTGAGAATACTTTTCTTCATAAGTATCGCTCCTCACTTTCATAATTCGTAGTGGTTAACGTGTGATAAGCACTGCGGCAGAGAAACATCTGCTAAATATTAACAGAATTAACCAGTTTTCTCTTTACACACAGTGATTTAATCCCCTATTAATTATTCCTGATTCCATGATACATCATTTTTGTACCAATGTCAAGACAATTTAGTTAATAATAACAAAATGGTCCCATACCGATATTTTGCCTGATTCTGCCGATGCTGTGTTCAGGTCCAAGAAAATGAATGATCAAGGGAGTCTTGCTGTGTGCATACAATACAGCGTAACGAGTTAGTAAAATGTATGGACATAATAAAGCGCTTCACACATTGTTGAAGCGCTTAGGAAACAATTTAACCTCTTTTCGCTAGAAGTCTCCGACCTCTACAGGTGGGAGATGAATAGCGCTCCTATTTACTAAATATACTTGACAATGCAAACATAGTGGAATATAATAAAATCAGTTGACTATAACAAAAGCTGAAGGATAGCTTGATAGTAGACAGGAGGAATGAGTAAAATGGCAAACAAGGCTTATAAATTCAGAATATATCCGAACGTAGAACAGCAAATCTT
>JAGCYM010000098.1 GCA_017960805.1 Ruminococcus sp. | reverse complement strand
TGCCATTTGCGGCCTCGGGCTTTTTGCTTTTACAATATATACGTATGGCGAGCACAGATTCTCGCACCATTCGGATCTATTTTTATTATTTAACTTGTATTATATATTATCAAGCTTATTATGTCAACGAATAATAAATCAACGGCACCCTCTTTAAGGTGCCGTTGATTTGGTAATATGGGGAGTAAATTCTAATTGTTAATTATTTGCATCCCACTTCTGGAGAGTGAGTGCATCGTTAGCTGTTACGCCTGCCTCGCCGTCAACGTCGGCGTTGATAAGTCCTTGAGCCTTGAGCCCGTACTTGTCGCGGTTGGCGATGTGCTGGAGGATAGCTACAGAATCGGCAACCGTTGCCTTATTGTCGAGGTTTGCATCGCCCTCAACTCCATCGGCAAGGAAATCAATTTCAATGCCAGAATTCTGAATATCCGTTTCTCTATACCAGTACAAATCAATTCCATAGCTCTTGCGGAGCATTGTCATCAATCCGAATTTTTCCGCTTCGGTATAATCCGCGGACATGACAATCTTTCTTTTAGGTTCGGTTTCAATTTGAATATCAAATCCTTTTTCTGTGAGGTCTTCATTGATTGCCTGATACTGTTCAGCCGTAAGCTGAACAAACTCAAGCGTTTCAACGTTGATGGTTGTGAATACGTTCCACTTGATATTGTCGTGATAGAATTCTACAACATTGAAGCTGCCTTTTGCCGCTTCAAGCTTATCACCGTATCTTTCTTTCACAGCTTTTGTGAGCTCATCACACCTCTCTCTGACGTTCTCATTATCATAGAAACGAACAACTATCGAAGAAGCGGGAAGTGTGTTCAGGTACTCTGCGGGAAGCTCAGTATTCGGGTCTGTATATGGCTCTGCGGCACGAGCTGTTTCTTCCGAAATGCCGAGTTCATCAAGGAGCGCGTTTATCTCCTCGGAGGTTATGGTCGCGTCATTGAAGGACAGATTCAATTCGTCATAGTGGCGATACTCGATCCAACAGAAAATGCTGTTCTCCGTGCTGCCTCTGTCACGCCATACTCTCGAACAATAGCCTCTGCCGTCCGCGAAAAGATTCTCGCTGATAGCGTCGCACAGCTCGGGAGCCTCTGTGTAGCCGCTCAGTTCGCTTAACATAGCGTTATACTGCTCAGTGTTATCAAACGAAATGAAAGCCGCGTTTCCTGTCAGTCCCGTTACAGGCATTGACACCATAATTGCAGCTAAGGCTGCGGATAATACTTTTTTTAACATAATAATCCCTCCTGTCTTTAATAACGAGTGTTATTAAGTAGTTATATATGGGTTGTTATAATAGAATTGTAATAAAGTGGGAGTTATCCTATCTGACCATGTATTATGAGTGGTTGGTGACGCACCAGTTGTTATTCCCAAAGCAATCGGATAAACGTCCGAATTGAAAATAGTCTCATGGTATACTGGTCCGCCGCTATGCAAACATTTTTATTAATTTGTCAACCTTCTCAGCACCGACATCATACGTGCATTTATCGCCAAGAATCTGGAGTGAGATATATCCCGATTTCGGATAGAATGCATCTTTCATCAATATTATTTCTCCTGTCATTCCGAGCTCTGGTACTTCTGCCATGATAGTGTAGGAACAAGTAGGGTGAACATTCCGTAAATGGAGATTGTAAATCGATTTGAGCGAGGTATCTGACAAAACCTCCATTAACTCATCGAGTGAAGGAGCGTCCATCAAAGCTTCAGCAGGGTCAGATAAGCTGTTGTAAGCCTCTTTCAGAACAAGTGTATCCTCAAATCTAGTTCCCTCAATCAATTCTCCAAGCGTCCCAAAATTTGATTCTGATGTATGATAAAGATAGTAGTTATCTTCCCCGTCTTTTTTTACTGCACAAACATAATTCGGAGAGTAGTCCTTGTACGTATAGAGTTTGCACGGCGTTCTGATAAGCCCTACACTGTTAAGCTGCTCATAATGCTCTGCTGCATCGTAGAATATTCCAACATCAGATTGCGAAACACTGATAGGAGTGCTGTTTACAGTGCATTTTTCATATGTCGACTTGTAAGTGTCGCCATAGTAGACCATTTCCCATTCTACTTCATTAGATGTATCTGTCACAGTAGCAGTAGTAAAGCCTGCAGCCGCCGATGTTGCCGCCTGAGTTTGAGTGGTCGCCATTACTGTTGTCTGCTTGTAAGCAGTAGTCGTATGCACTACTTCAGTCGTAGTGACCGCTGTCCTCGTCGTGCGAGCTGCAACCGTTGTCGTACGTACTGTTGTCACAGCCTTACGAGAGGATGATGTAGTCGCAGTAGTTGAAACTGTGGTCGTTGTCACCTGCTTTGTAGATGTCGTCTGCGTAGCTGTAGTGCTCGGAGAAGTCGGAGCAACCGTAGTCTCAGCTGATGTGGTCTCGGTCACAACTATTATTCCCGACTGACTCGAAGCGGGCTTCTTCGGAGGTCTGAGCGCGTATGTTGTCAACCCGACTCCGAGCACAGCTGCCGCTCCCGCTCCTATAGCACAAGAACGCAGTATAATTGCCTTGCGACGCTTCTTTTCAGCGAGGCGCTCGTCATATTTTTTGAAGATACTTTCTATCCTCTCATCATAATTCTTCATATTCAAAGCCCTCCTTTTCCAATTCTGTCTTTAGACTCTGTTTAGCTCTGTAAGCTAAGTTTTTGATCTGCCGCTCTGATTTCCTCATTATCCCTGCCGCTTCCGCATAGCTGAATCCTTCGAAATAAACAAGATGCAGTACCTGACTATAATCGGGAATCAGCTTGGAGATTGCTCTATGAAGCTGAATTCTCTGCTCGTCCTTGATATAGTCATTCTCGATGTCTGCTTCATCGCTCAGCTCATACATATCATCAACAGGTATATCTGAGATATGAGAATGATGTTTTATACAGTCAATAGCTGTATATCTCGCAATAGCGTACAGCCAGGTCTTAAATGAGCTTTTTCCGGAATACTTGTGCTTTTTCAAAGCAATCTCAACGAAAACATCTTCCATGAGCTCCTCGGAAACACATATATTCTTTACAAAGCTATTTATGTAAAGAATAAGACCGTCACTGTATTCGCGAACTATTTCTGCAAGTCCTTCTCTATCTCCGGCAAGGAAACGGCGGTAGCTACTTGCACCGTTATCCATAAAGAATATCCTTTCTATAGAATTTTTTATTCTTTACTTATTAGTCTTTTTAAAAGTCAAAAAGTCTCAGGATTTTATATATTTTTATTATTTAACTTATATTATATATTATCAAGCTTATTATGTCAACGAATAATAAAGCAACGGCACCCTCTTTAAGGTGCCGTTGCTTTGGTAATATGGAGGAAAACTATTCGGTAGCTCTTTTTGAGTACTCAACAAGAATACACGATGCATCCGTAGCATCAATTTTTTCGTCATTGTTAAAATCACAAATACTATAGTCACAGCGAATTGCGCCCATTGATGCGACGGATGTGGTAGAAAGCATGGAATATATACTCAGCACTTTTGAAGCGTCGGTAGCATCTATACGTCCGTCACAATTGATATCGCCTCTCTTGACAGGCACATCATATTTACCATCGCCGTTGTCATCAAGGTAATACCAAATGTTTTTTTCATCATTTGCTTTCATAAGAACGCGATTTGACGAGCAGAAGTATTTTCCTCTTGCTTTGGGATCGTCAGTCATATTTGCAGTCAGTACAACACCATTCTCGTTGAGGGTATATGAACCTGTCAGGATCGTCAGTTCGGTATTTCCGTCGCCTTGCAGGAGCATTCCATCATCGACAGCCTCCGCCGAAAAGCCTTTATCAATTATACCGAAAAACGACCACCAGAAGTAAGGCTCAAATCCGAACGTACCGTTATTCATTCGTATTTGAAAATCGGTATGTATACGATCACTTCCGTTGTTTATTATACTCAGCTTATCATCGCTGAAATCCATGTCGCAGTTATACTCTTTTTCACCCGATTCGTGACCTTGAAACTCGAAATCTATCCACCTGTCAATGTCGATATATCTCAGATTGATGTTATTCAGCTCTTTTTTCAGCTCAACATGAATAGAATCCGCCTTAACGAACCAGTTTTTCATCATTATTTCATCAATAAACTGGGTCTGGGGAAGTTCATTCATCGTTCCGTCTGCTGAAACAGAGTAAAGTGTTGTCGAATCAGAGGGCTTATCGTTCATGAAACGCTTTATGGAAGCTGCCTCCTCATTTACGGAAGCAGAAGGGTTTATCCTCCCTCTGCAGTTGATGACAGACTCATCATCTATTGAGGCAAAGCATAAAGTGGAATCGGAGCTGCCGCTCAGATCGTAGGCTGGGATATAGCTTTGACAGGTTTTGGAATTGATGTAGATACAGCCCTTATTGCTGAAACCGACGGCTTTTCCGTCTTCTCCCTTGACATTCGAGTCAAGGACAAGTACGCATTTATCATAGCTTGTATCATTGAATGTCCAACTGCCGTCAGTTACGCCTATGCCGCATACCGCGTGAGAAAAGCCTGTATCACGGATAGTAATGAGAAAGTAGCGATTCTCATTCATTGCTTTTTCAGCCGTTTTGAGCAGAGCATCTATCTGCTCTTCATAGGACAAGGAACTAATAAGGTACTTTTCATAGATGTCAAATTCCGTGTAAATCTGGAGCGTTTGATAGCTTGTTATCACCTTGTCTATGCCTTTGCTGTACTCTATCTCGCAGAGCGTTTTAGCGCCTTCTTGGATGTCCGTGGGCTTTATCACTCCGTTATGTGCAAGCACCTCAAGGGCGGAAATTCCAACACAAGAACCTCCCGAAGTCGCTGCACTGAACGATGATCGCGGGTCATATACAACTTCTAACAATGAACATTTTGTCAAATAATCAATGTATTGTTCATTGGTCGCAGGATTATCAGTACCGTGTGAGTAATTCAGTACCCCAAGATAATCGGTATCTGCTCCGAGAGAATTGGCTACTTTGTATAGTTCAGGATCATCCTCTTCTGCGGCAAAGGCAGTCGTGAAAAATGTGGGTAATAACGTTAGGGTAATAATGAAAGCAATAAATTTTTTCATAAAAACCTCCTTTTTGCTGTCACAACTGCTCGCTTATCAATATCTTGTTGAATTTGCAGAGTATTCCGCAAGAATAATTGAAGCGTCTGATGCCTCAACCATGTTGTTGTTGTTCATATCGCCAATCAGTATCATTTCCATACGCATATTATAGTCGCAAGTATTGTTGACCGACATATTAGAATAAAATGAAAGTACAATTGAAGCATCTCTGGCATCGACTATTCCGTCGCGGTTCAAATCACCTTTT
>JAGCYM010000097.1 GCA_017960805.1 Ruminococcus sp. | reverse complement strand
AGACTGTACGTCTGCGGCACACTGTTCACATTCTTGCCTGTTAGCTTCGCCTCTGAGCCTTGTATTGCTTGTAATTTCACTTTGTGTTTTCATCGTTTTCGCCTCTTATCACTTTTAAAGCCTTATCCTGATATATCCACTCGAAACGGCACGAACTGAGCTTATCAAGTGTGCAATTATCGTCTTTGTAGTACTTACAAGCTTTGCATGATGCTTTATGAAAATCTTCCATGTCGATCAGTGCCAGTTCAAGCAGTTCAACCGCTTTTGAAAGCCTTTGATTTTCCTCGGTCAACCGCATCGACTGAGTTTTGTAATCTGTGGCTATTGTTTCAAGCCGTTTGATGTATCGGGCTGTGCTTAATATTTCGGTGTCAGTCATGTTTGCCGTCCTTCGGTGGTTCGGGAAGGGGCATCCAGTGTGTTATTTCATAGTCTCTAACTGGTATAAAATCACCGTTACTTTTTCTCCAGTTCGTAGCAATTACATCATTGTGGATTCTGTTTTTTTCTCCGATTGCTTTGTAAAATACCAGAACTTTCTGTTCTTTTTCAGGTAGCCTATCCTTAACGCTTATCCATCTATCAACAGGCTGAACGTCTGTTATGTTTTCCTTTACAAATTCTTTAACCCTTCGCAACGCAGCACACGCTACTGTGTCTTTTCTGGATGAAAGCGGCGGAATATTTGCGTCGCAATAGTCGATGATATCATCTATATTTATAAACTTATCCGCCTGCTCCATTTTCTTTTGAAGCATATTACCACATTCGAGCATTTTATATCACTCCTCAAAAAATCATTGTCCTGTCAGCTTTCAGATATTCTGTAATAACTTCCTTCGCCTCTTCAAAGTTGTAGCATACTGCTGTCTTATTGCCTTCTCTTTTGAGCATATCAAGCCACCGAGACTGATTCTCGGTGACTTTGTTTTTTCCGTACTTCATTTCGATGTATAGTCCTGTATATCCTCCGTGAGCGACAGGAAGAACAATATCGGGAACTCCCGGTTTCAGTCCCATCTGCTTGAATCTGCTGCCTGTGACTGTGCTTCTCTTGCCTTCATTCGGCACATGATACATCAATTCGAGCTCGGGATAATAGTTCACAGCAACCGCCGCCCATTGAAAGAGCAGCATCTGTTCATTATCCTCTGATGATAAGTTTGGTTTCATTCTTTATTTCTCTCCTTTTCAATACGCTTTGTAGCTCCGACGAATTCCTTCTCGGATTCTACGTTCACGCAAATCTTGTCCCAATTAATGCCGTAATCCTCTTCCAGGAGCTTCATAATATCAGACATCCTGACTTCCTTACCGAGGACCTCAGGTGTCTCGAACACAAAGCACATATCCTCGTACAGCTTCTGTATATACTGCTTGGTTCTGCCTCTGCGAACCATAGTCATTAACGCAGCACTTATAGAATATGCCGCAAAGCTGAGAGCCATATCACGCAATATAGCATATTCAGCTTTAAGGAATGCATCGTGCTCTTCCTGATGGATTCTTTTTCTGCAAGAGCTACAATCAATTCTCGCTTTCAATCGTATTCCTCCTCAGAATTTCTTTTAATGCAGCATATCAGCCTTCTGATCTCTGCTTCATTTCGCTCGTTTTTCTGCTTCATTTCACAAAGAGCAGCATATAAGTCTTCAATTATCGTCTGGTATTTCTCTATTCGGCTTTCATATTCATCACTTGTTATTATTTGCATTCTCCATCACCTTGATTATTCTATCATACAGCATATCTGCTTTCTTGTTTTCACTATATGTCTGATACGGTGCTGTATAAAGGAAGGTTTTCACTTCACACAGCAGCTGTTCCAATTCCTTAACATATGTTATCAGCTCGGCTTTGGAATAGTAACGACCGTCAAATACTATGTCTTTCATTTTTGTGTTCCTCATTGAGCCATGCCCGAATACATCTTTCACAGGATTCACTGACTTTAGTGTTTGAACAAAGGCTTTCACCTGATACAGCATATATCGGGCATATATTTACTTTGAGCATACTTGCCAGCATATCAAACTCATTTTTCCGAAGAAAATAGTATTCCCTGTTTGTCATGTCAGCAGCCTTTCTACACGGGTAGCATATTCCCATCTGTAATTGCAGTTCTCAACGTCCTCACAGTGGCCTTTATGTACGCAGATGCCGCAGTTCCCATAAGCGAATGCTCCGAGCTCCTTATTTGCAATTTCAAGAAGCGTTTTCATTTCATTCACCAGAGCATTTACTTCCGGCTCTGACATCTCTTTGTTACCAATACGCATATTATCACCTGCCTTTGTAACTGCCGTAAGATACGCCTGCCATGATAGCCTGATGAATATCTTCGGAAAGGCTGCTCGACTGTCCTTTTATCTGATATCCCTTGCGGAGCTTAGCCTTCTGCCTGCGGAGCTTCTCGGCACAGGTCTTGCAATACATGGTATTTGCAATAGCCTTGACATCAATTCCACATATCTTGCATTTTTTGATCATGATGCACCTGCTTTCATTTTATCCAGCGCATCAGATACTGCATATAACAGCTTTTCAATTGTTGGTATGTATGTCTGCTTATCGGCAGTGTCAGACTCTTTCACAAACTCCAGAAGGCCGTTAATTTCCTTGTAAGCAGATGTATAGAAGCTTTTGAACGAAGTCTTATCGGAAGTTGTCGATGTATCAGCCGAGGAACGCTGCATTTCTTCCAGCTTTTTTTCATAATCCTTTTTCAGATCTTGTATTTCCTGTGCTCTTTCTGCCGAAAGGTCGTTATACTGCTTTCGGAGCTTCTCAATGATCTTGTCCTTTTTCTCGATAACCTTTGTATCAGGGACTTCCTTAACAGCAACTTCTACCGGACGATTTTCAAGATCTTCAATTTTCTTTTCCTGCTGAGCTGCCTTTTCTTGCAGCATTTCAAAGTCTGTACGAAGAATACTAAGCTTACCGCAGGCTGCTGCCTCGCTTTTCCTTGATGCTGCAGCTGATGCCTCGGCTTCATCGATCTTTTCCATGAGACGCTTATTTGCTTTTTCAAGATCGGACATTCTTTCTTCCAGTTCCTTTGGTGACTGCTTTTTCAGTTCCTCGTTTTCAGTTTCAAGCATACTGAGTTGCTCGCCGTATTGTTTGCATTTATCTACAAGCCGCCTGATCTCGTTAACTGTCATGTGACTGACATCGTTATTTTCTATAATCTCAATTCGATCTTCGGTGTCAACCTGAGCCAAAAGAGCCAGCTTCGATATGCCGAGCTGTGCATTTGACTGCACAAAGCTCTCTCCGAGTCTCTCATAAACGCTTATATACTGATATGCCTGTCTGCGCTTCAAGTCAAACTCTTTTTCGGCGTAGTCCTCAAACGTATCATAGCCTATATGCTTGTAAAGCTCCTCGATTTTCATATATCTGAGGTCCTTGCCTATATTGCATACAGCATTGACAGCAATCTTGCCATTAGCTCTGATGCGTTCCGTTACCATTACAGCCTCCTGCTGTGGCTGTAGAATCAGTTCTTCCATTCTTTTCCTCCTTATGCAGTTTTACGTGTTTTTCTGTTCTTACTCATCAACTTAAACACATTGTTGAGATATTCCTGATAATCCTTTTCAAAATCAATTATCTCTTGTGGCTTTGGTGTTCCACCGTTATGCTCCATGTTGTTCTTGAATCCTCTGCATTGAACGATCTGTCCCTGCAAATTGACCTCCATCGTGTAGTATGGGATATCCTCTTTTCCTACCTGCCGAATAAAGAGGATGTGAAGAGCACCTTCTGCATGGCGCTTGGCATATCCGCCGACGCAGTGAGACAGAATCCTTCCTTCTCTTGCTATCTCTTCTACCGATGCAGGAACTATTACCACAAGGCCACGCTTTGTGTCTGTATATCTCATGCTCTCTCTTGCAGCGTTGCTGGCTTCCATCTGGCGCTGTATCACAGCATCATTTTCAGCTTTGATAATCATAGCAGTTCTTTCATGTGCAGCTGCTATGTTCTTTGGCATCGTCACAGCTTCATCAAGAAGATCATATTCAAGTAACTCACATTCCCTGAGATAATCCTTCCACATATGGACCATGAAGGTATTTTTCTCTTTGTTCCTATGCCTGAGCACATAGTCCATAACTCTTTTAGGACTTACTCCTGTTTTATAGCTTATATACGTTATTTGCTCTGTCAGATGCCCGAATTCGTTGTAATACTTCAGCGTATCAGCTGTATTAAAGCCTTTGCAGCACTCACGGCGGAAGAAAACATATTGCGTGTAATATTGGCCGTTACTGTCTTTCATCAATTCCAGTTCCAATTTGTTGAGCCTAAGTATCTTTTTCAGATCATTGCTTCTCCAGTTGAGACGTGTGCAATTGATATAGCCTGCAACGTACTGGTCAGCCAGAGCTCGAAGCCCACCGTGTACAAGATATTCAAGCTGAGGATGCTCAGCGCACCTGCAGTAATAGGATATAAAATTCGTCGGCAGTTCTGTTTCATCTGCTCCCTTGAAGAGATATCCGAGGAATGACTTGTCTATATCTTCAAATCCGACAACATGATAACCGTTGAATCCCATTCCAAAGCCACCACTTACGAATATAGGCTCTGATGGCTTCTTTTTCTTCGGTCCCCATTCCCACTGGTTCGTAATGCAGCTATAGCTTTTTCTGTATTCAACAGCTTTGCCTTTTCTCAGCTCATATCGTACAGCCTGACGATAATCATACACCGGCTCCATGATATCTTCCTCAAAGCCCTGATACACAGTTATGCATGATATTCTCAGTGCGTCACCACAATTGCCGAAGACGGCAAAATTATCATAATACCTGTATCCTTT
>JAGCYM010000096.1 GCA_017960805.1 Ruminococcus sp. | reverse complement strand
TATTGTATTTACAGGCAGCGACAGTATGACAGTATCGACAGCTGGTATGTACTACGATAACAACACACTAATGCTGTCAGTTGAAATGAAGCTTAACGAAGACACATTCATTCCAGATAATACCGTGGCTGTCCCATTTTTTTCAAAGGTAAAAAACGGCGAATGCACAGAACTAACGAATCAGAGCAATCTGGCAAATATGGCACGTCTGACAAAAGGCGACGAACCAGGCACATACTATGCAACGTTCTACCTGACTGAAAAGGGTCTTTCAGAAAGCAGAGTCGGTATTACTATCAGGAATATCATTACAACCGATGACGTATCAGATATCCAAAACGCACTTATCGCTGAACAGGAGAACTGGCGCAACGATTTTGGCTTTGATTCACGTACCGACGAGGAATGGAAGCAGTACTGGAAAGAAAATAACTTTGACAAACGCACACTAGAATTTATCGAATCACGACTTACAGAATGCAGCAACGTCATAACGGGTGAGTGGGCAGCTGAAATAGACATCTCCGATATAGACGAAGCAGCTACATTCAGCAGGGACGGATTCACAGTTACAGCAGATACTCTTTCGCTGACACTAGACATTGAGCAGGATCTCCCTGAGTACACATTTGCCGTACCAATTGTCACACTGAATGATGGTACCGTTATTTTCGACGGCGGCACAAGCGAAGAAAACTGGCTGACCAAGATGGGGGTTATTAGCACAGCTGAAAAAAGCAAGCGTTATGCAAACATATTCTCTAATGTTTTCAGCTATAGTGAGCCACACAAAATCAGCACTATAACTGAAATAAGCGTGTATGTCTTCGAAAGTCGAGAAGACGGAATGACCGCAAGCCGCCATATCATCTATGAAGCGGAGGCGACATCATGAAAAAAGCTATATTCTTTCTCTCACTCACAATGCTTGTATGTGCAGTATCATGCAGCAGTAAAAATATAATTTCATCATCCAATAACGAAACAAGCTCCACGCAGAGTGAGACAAACGGTGAAAAGACTCATATCACCATAGCACTCGCTGAATCATATGACACATGGATAGGCTGGCAGAATGTGTGGAGCAAGATAGACGAGCTCAACACAGGTGATGGGCCCTATTCCGTCGAAGTGATACACTACGAATTTGACGAGGACGACCAATACGGTGATTCGTCAGTCAGCAGACTAGCCATGGATATCCTCGCCGGAAAAGCTCCAGACGTCATTTCTGCATCGCCGTTCCAGCTCGACAAATTTCGCCGGAATGGATATCTCACCGACCTATCCCCTCTCATGGATTCAGGTGTTGGAATGAAACGTGAGGACTTCCTTGACAGTGTTATTGAAAGCGTGAATACAGATGGTGAGATAAATGTGATTTACCCTGCATTCACGATACATACCGCCGCTGCAAAGACAGAGCTTGTCGGTGCTGATTCTGAAAACTGGACAATACAGCAGGCAATAGATGCGTATAACAACTTCAGCGGTGACTTTCTTGCAGAAAACTTCACAAAGTACGATATCCGCCATTACTTCTTCAAGGGCGTGATGATGAACAGCATTGACTGCAAAACACATACCTGTAACCTCGATAACTCGCTTGCTCCCGTACTTGATTTCCTTACAGGTATTCCGGAAACAGAGAAGCGCTTTGACGATCCGAATATCGGTCAGATACGCAGCAACACCGCTCTTGTGAAGCAGATCGAGATAAACGGCGTCAATTACTTTTATGCTGACAGTGTGCTGATGAATTTTCAGAACGAACCGATGACTTTTGTCGGATACCCGACCAATAACGGCAGAGGTACTTACACTGACGTTACTGCAGGCTTTGGAATCATGACGAATTCCAAGCACAAAGAAGAAGCGTGGGGAGCTATTTCAAGACTGTTTTTCGGCTCAGCATTCCAGTCGGATATAAGCATGCATGCCTACGGTATCCCCGTCAAAAAAAGTACGGTCAAAAATCTTTTGGAGCTTGAGGGCGCTGAGACGACCTCTCAGTCATCAGACGAATACGCCAAACAAAGCCGTGATATGTCAAGTATCAATTCAGCAGTTGAACTTCCTGATGGGACTGAACTGAAACTCTCTGATGAGCAGAAGCAACAACTCGAATACTTCCTTAATAATTTAGAGATAGATCCTTTTGTAAACAATAATATGGAGCAGATAATCAAAGAAGAGAGCGATTATGTATTTGAAGGCGAACGCTCGACCGAACAATGCATCGATATATTGCAAAACCGGATCGGACTCTACCTTAGCGAAACACAGTAATAGATCGAAATGGCGCTTTTCATTTGAGGTGCCATTTTTGTTTTTCCCAACTTGATTACACAGGAACTCATATCTTGTATTATTACAGCAATTATGGTATAATCAAGAATATTCCTGATCTTTTATATTTAACTCCTTGCGACGCATTATATTGCACAACTATTATCAATAATTTTCGGCACATTATACAAAGTTTATTTTTTTCAGAAAAAACATCAATGAATTGTGCGTAGTTTTTTCTTCTCATTACGTCTAACAAGTGAAAAGCCTATGAAAAGGCTTTCGGAAAGGAGTAAGTCAATGGATAACGGTGCAAGTAGCTACCACCGTTTCTGTGACGTTGGTGATGTACACGGATTAGATGAGATAATAATAGAATACAGTGACGGTCTGATACTTTATCTGACAAGCATTGTCGGGAACGTTCAGACAGCCGAAGAGCTTACAGAAGACACTTTCGTGCTGCTAGGTACAAAAAAGCCTAAATTCAAAGGAAAAAGTTCATTCAAGACCTGGCTTTATGCAATCGGAAGAAACATAGCAAGAGATTACCTTCGTAAGTCATCGAAGAAAAGAAGTATCTCTATTGATGAAACACCTGAAATGATAGATAATGAAGCCGCTGTTGAAGAAGCTTACATCCAAAAAGAACAGCAGATAACAATTCATAAAGCAATGCGAAAGCTGCCAGAAATATATCAGCAGGTGCTATGGCTCATCTATTTTGAAGGATTCAGTAATAAGGAAGCTGCTATTATAATGAAAAAAAGCATCCGCAGTATTGAATCCATACTATATCGTGCTCGAAAATCACTCAAATCACAACTAGAAATGGAGGGATTTGAATATGCTGAAACATGAAGAGATGATAGAGAATGTACACCGCCGCATAGCTCAGTATGAGGAGGAACAGAAAATGAAACATTCTAAACTTAAAAATATCTTTTCTGCATTAAAGTTCAACAAAAAGGATGAAAATATAAAACTCAATGAAGATGGTTTTTACGACGTAGTTAGCGGTTCAGAAAAAATAAAGCCTTCAAATCATATATTGCGAGCAGTAAGTGCCGCAGCCGTTTTTACACTGCTGGTTGCAGGTTTAGGTACGACCGGCTGGATGCTTCTTAAGAACAAGCCTCATTTTTCAGAACTTCCTGAAAATGAAACAGTTATAACCGAAACAACCAATTCAACTAACTCAACTAATTCGACTCATTCAACTCGTCCAACTCGGTCAACCAATTCAACTAAAGTATCAAAAACAACCAAAGCAACTGAAACAACAGAAGTGACACAGACAACTAAAACAACCGAATCAACTGGGACAACAGAAGCAACAAAGACAACTCAAACAACCCAAACAACTAAATCAACTGAAACTCTCAAGAAAGATACAGTAGAATTATCACAGCTTGTCGATTTTAATCAGATCCCTTTTAGATTGATCAATTTGAGTGGTGATTTCGAAGATTGTAATTATTCAAATGAAACCCATAACAGACTAGCAATGTATCTGAATTCTTTTAATTGGGGCAAAGGAACAAATATTCCAGAATATAATGTTCCTGATATTTATAGTGGTGACTATAAAGGATATGCGATTAATTGGCGCAAAGGGGTCAGATATTTCAGCGTTGTTGTTATGGTAAATGGAAAAGCATATTATAAAGAAGAGCAGTGTGTGCCAGATGGAAATTGGTGTCATTATCCCATCGTTGAAAGCAAGATATTTAATATTGATTATGAAATCTTTTCTATAAATATCCAGGATATTCTGAGGCAAGATATTCCTGATCCAGATGGAAAACTCTCTGAAAGAGAAATTAAAGAGCTATCAAACGGTGAATTCTTATCTGCAGAATTAGAGGTTTATATAGATGGATATTGTGATGAAATAAATCCGACATCTGAACATGCCAGAACTGCTCTTAACAACTTCCTGAAAAATGATTTCCTAACTATGTTAAGGAAAAAAGCTCCAAACAATTTTGGCAGTGGTGATGATGATACAGAATACTATCTTACACTATATTACAAGTCAAGTGACACAACAACAAGCAGAGGATGGTATTATATTACCAGCAAAGGAAAAGTTAGCCTTTGTTCTTATGAATTATTAGGAAATGATGATATCCCTACTGGTACAGAAGAGTTCTATATTGATATGGAAGATTTCAAAAATAAGCTGAACGAAATCTTAAACAAATAGTATCCAGATAATGCTGAGACAGCAACTGACTTACCTATTATGCGTGGACAGTTCTCACAGCAGAATAAATAAGACTAAAAAAAGCGTTAGCTCATCATCACATCCAACAAATGATTGTGATGATCACAGCTAACGCTTTTTTCACTTAGAATTCTGATCATAAGTATCAAGGAAATGGTGGACTGTACCTTTTTCCTTGTATGCAATTATAGTACTCAGGTTAACATTCTCTACACTTCGGAATATGTTCTTTTCAACCTGGGGATTGATTTTTTTCATTTCCGCTATAAGATTCTTTACCTCAAGTCTCTTTGACTCTGACTGGCCATTTTCACTGCACGACGAACAGTTTTCCGTAAACTTGCACGCACACTGAATAAAATAAAGATCATTATAATCACGCCAGTGTTTGATATCAGCTTCACGCACAAGATACAGCGGACGAATAAGTTCCATTCCTTCAAAATTGGTGCTGTGGAGCTTTGGCATCATAGTCTGTACCTGACCACCATAAAGCATTCCCATCAGAATTGTCTCTATAACATCATCAAAGTGATGACCAAGAGCTATCTTATTGCATCCAAGCTCCTTAGCCTTGCTGTAAAGATATCCACGGCGCATTCGCGCACAGATATAACATGGATTCTTCTCAATGTGAAAAACAGAATCAAAAATACTCGATTCAAAAATCGTAACAGGTATAGACATCGACTCGGCATTGCGTTCGATAATTCGTCTGTTCTCAGGACTGTAACCTGGATCCATTACAAGAAATACAACCTCAAACGGAAATTTGTCATGGCGTTTCAATTCCTGAAACAGCTTAGCCATAAGCATCGAGTCTTTGCCGCCTGAAATGCAAACAGCAATTTTGTCACCCGGCTGAACCAGTTGATACTCGTTTATAGCCTTCGTGAATTTACACCATACGCTCTTTTTGAACTTCCTGCGCAGACTAAGCTCAACTTGCTCTGTCAGATTTCGGTCATTCATTCTCTCTCGCAGCCAGTCAATATACCCGCCTGCAAGGCTGAACGCTTCATACCCCTTGCTTCTGAGATCTTCAGCTGCATCAACGCTTATCTTGCCCGACTTACAATAAAGCACCAGCTTTTTCTCATCAGGAAGCTGTGCTGATTCCAGCTCAGAAAGCGGTATGTTAACCGCTCCTCCAATATGGCCATAGTCAAATGCTGTCGCATCACGTATATCTATTATGGCATAATCACCGTCTCGAAGCTTTCCCAGCTCCGACGCTGTTATTTCAATATCCATTTGTATCCTCTTTCAGACTTATTGATCAATAAAAAACTATCCTGATTTCCAGATGTCTCAGTTAATCTGCTGCTTTTTTATCACAACAAATCCGGCATCCAGATACATTCTGATTGCTTTTTTATTCCAATCAGCAACATGCAGAGTTATCGGAGCATCTGAACTCTCTCTGATATGTGATATCGCCCACTGAAGCAGCTTTCGTCCATACCCTTTGCCCTGAAATTTTCTGCTGACTATAAGATCATCAATTTCCGTGCCGTAACATGCAACACTACCAATAATAGTGTTATTCTCCAGCAGAAGAAATATATCCTTTTTTCTTTCGCTTAACTGTGATATATCTGAATATACAGCTAAAGGATGTACTTCAAGAGCTTCACGCATCTCAAAAAAGCACTCATTATATATCTGCTCATATTGAGAATAATAGATGTCAGAAAATGGTATAAGGTTAAGATTTACTTCTGAAGCATTACCGGTATATTGCATCTCATATGCCAAAAAGCTCTTCATGTTGCACCTCTTTCCGCGAATAAACTAAGTATAACGCAAAAATGCTTCTGTGTCAAATATTAATTGCTATGTTTTGCAGGAATAATTAAATAATTTCAGGCAATAATACATGCGGAGGTGTTATACGTGAAGAAAAATCTGTTTTCCGATAACAATCAAAGCTCAAAAGGATTTTATGCAGCTCTAGGTATAAGTGCAGTAATGATAGGTTCAGCATGCTGGTTTGCTTATGGCCAGAGTAAAAAACTAACAGGCGATTTAACAGCTAAAAACAGCATTTCTGAACCTGAAGCGCCTGTTAACAAACGTGAATACAATGTACCCAAAGCAACCGCTGTTGCAGCAAGAACTACTACTCCTGTACGTACTTCCGTATCATTCACAATCACAACCGCTGCCACTCCAAACACAGAAGTTACTCTTCCCGCTGCCGCTATAGAAGCAGGAGAACAACCGGCTGAAGAGAAGCAGGTATCATCTAATAAACTTGCTGATCCTAAATCACCGCTTAAGGATATGAGTTTTATGATAACATACTTTTCCGGAAGTGATCTAGTGCGCAATGAAACAACAGGCACGTGGCAAACTCACAATGGAACTGATTTCGCAGCTGAAGTTGGATCAGAGGTTTTCGCTGTCTCAGGCGGAGAAGTAACCGAGATCAAAAACGATCCTGTGTGGGGCGTGACAGTTACCATCGATCATAAGAATGGTTTTGTCACACGCTATTGTGGCCTTTCTCAGGCTCTTGAAGTTCAGAAGGGTGATAAGCTCTCCGGCGGTGACATCATAGGCACAGTCGGCAATACTGCCGATATCGAAAGTGCTCTAACTCCGCATCTTCATCTGGAGATGCTCCACAATGGTTCATATATTGATCCCATGAGTGAATTGACTTAACAGGATATTACTTTCCTGGACCTATAAAGAACTATTATAAGAATTCTCTTAATACAGCTCTCAATAATTAACCACCGTCATATAAGAACCCTGCTAATAAAGATGCATTATGCCATAGTATTTCTGATATAGAGTCAGAAGTACTATGGCATTTCAATTGACATTAAAACGAAAGTGTGCTAGTATTGGAATTAACAAAAACCAAATCGGAATTCAGGTGATAGTATATGAAGAAATATTATGCAAAGAATTATATAAATGGGATGAAGATGGCAGGATATCAGCCAGGTGATACCAGTCAGCAGATTTTTGTGATGGATATGTTTTGTTCGCATTTTTCAGAATGTGAAGAAAATGAGGAGTACAGAGCTATCATACATGATAAAGGAAAAGATTTCATGAAGTTTTGTGCTGCTTATGCACAGCTAAAAACCAGCCTTAAAATTGGATGTTCTAATGATGCACCTTATGACATAAAGAGCTTTTTACATCTATCTAATGATGAATTTGATTATTATGTTGAAATCCTTCCACCTCGTCTTGCGGGTTTTGCAAAAGGAGCTTACAACTTATTCCACAAATCTGATTTATCTTAGCAGGTAAACATAATGCCCGAAGCACTTTTAGGTGATTCGGGCACTTTCTCTTTATCTGCTCAGAATTCAACTATTCCGTTGCTTTTCTGCAATACCGTGAACAAACGCTGCAAGTTCCTCCGAACGCAGTAGCGTAGACATATGTCCACCGCCTTCCAGATACATGAAGTCTTTGTCCGGTGCTGTGATACTGTCGAAATAATTCCGGATAACGCCAAGTGGATCGTCGTGATCACCCTGCAAAACATAAAATGGCATCTGATATGATAGATTGCCTTTAAGTGTTTGTGAGAAGTCCTCGCATAGTAGCTCAATTTTATTGGAATAGCTGTTGTTGTCGTAGTCGTAAGTCAGAATTCTGCAAAGCTCAGGCAGTGTATAGTACGGATTGAACCACACTGAAGGAATCACGCCGACATCTGCATCAAATACGCTTTCCTGTATTCCAAAATGGAGCTGATTGCCGTATTTCGCACAGATCTTTGAATCAATCGGGAAATTACGCTCTTTATAAGCAACCCAAAGCTCCTCGTTCTCCGGATCAAGCTGCACCTGTGTTAGCAGCTCAGGATCATATTGCTCTGCCAGCGTATGAAGCTCAGGATCGTCCGCTGTCCATATCAAATAAGTCTGCTTGATTCCATCATTCAGCTTTGTGATATCCGCTTGCTCGGTGATACCGAGTTTATCATTATCTGCAAAACAGAAAAAATCGTATCCATATTTTGATATAGCTTCTTCATAGGAAAGCAGACCGTCACAGTAATCTCTGGCGTCCTGCTGCATTTGCTCCGTATAGATTCCGACATGAGACGCGACCGAGAGGTTGATGACATATTCCACCTTCTCCGGATGCCGGAGTGCAAAATCATCAGAGTACAGCGTTCCCCACGACATACCGAGCAAAGTCAACTTATCCTTGCCCGTATATTCGAGTATTTTATCGGTCAAAACTTCAAGATCGCTTCGCATAAGTTCCGGCGTAATCTCTCTGTCCTGAGAATCATGCAGCCATGTTTTGCCAGCATTACGCTGATCCCAGTTGACAACCGTATAATCCTTTGCAAGCTTTCGCAAGACCAGAAAGTCGGCATAGCTGTAGGAATCGCCTGGGCCTCCGTGCAAAAACAGCATGACGGGATTATCCTTGTTCTCGCCGTAAATGCTGATCCACTGCTCCTGTCCGTTAACATCAAGATACATTGATTCATTGATACCGCCTTCGGGCGTTCTTTTATAATACATCTTTCCGATTAAACGAACGATCAGAAGAATGATGATAATTCCAAGAAGAACTATCCCTATCCATTTGAGTACTTTCAAAATCTTTATCAAGATCTTTCTCATTGGTGTCTCCTCTAGCTTACGATTTTGCTTAGCAACAGATATTTTAGATAGATTTTAGATGGTTATCACATAAGTGCAAGTTTTTTAAAACTCTGTTTCAGAGCAGGATATATTTCCCGGTACAGCTGATAATACTTTTCATATTCCGGTACATTCTCCGAATTCGGTGACTGTACTTTATCAGTACGAACTATCTGACCGCACGCTTCTTCAACACTGCTGTACAAACCTGCACCAACACACGCAAGAATACCTACGCCAAGCGCTGGTCCTTCCTTTGAAGCAGCTGTCTTGACATCACAGTTATACAGATCAGCCAGCATAGATCTCCACAACGGTGATGAACCGCCACCTCCACACGCCATCATATCATTTACATTCACGTTCATTTCACGGAACACTTCAACGCAATCACGAAGTGAATATGTTACACCTTCCATGACAGCGCGAAGCATATCACAACGTGTATGAATAGCTGAAAGTCCGAAGAATACTCCACGGGCATCAGCATCAAGATGAGGCGTACGCTCTCCCATAAGATATGGAAGATATAACAGTCTGTTAGCGCCAACAGGAACTTTTTCCGCTGCCTTATCCATAAGATAATACTCATCCACGCCCATAAGCTTAGCAGTTTCTTTCTCACTCATACAGAAATTGTCGCGAAACCACTTGAGTGATAATCCTGCTCCCTGAGTTACGCCCATTACATGCCACGCATTCGGAACAGCTGCACAGCAGGTATGTACCCTGCCCTGCTTATCAATAGAGATATCTGAAGTATGCGCAAATACCACTCCCGAAGTTCCGATAGTAGTGAATGCTTTTCCATCCTCAACTACTCCTGTGCCAACTGCAGCAGCGGCATTGTCTCCAGCGCCTCCAACAACTACTGTACCTTCGCAAAGGCCAAGTTCATCAGCCATTTTTCTGGTAAGTGTTCCCGTAATCTCACATGACTCATAAACTTTTCCAAGCCAGTTCCTGTCTATTTCAAATGCGGATAGTAGCTCATCAGACCACTTTCTGTTTGGAACGTCAAGAAGCTGCATTCCTGATGCATCGCTGACTTCTGTAGCGTATTCGCCGGTAAGTATGAATCTAAGATAATCCTTCGGGAGAAGAATATGTGCGACCTTACTGAATATATCAGGTTCATTATTCTTAACCCACAGTATCTTGGCAGCTGTCCATCCGGTAAGCGCTGGATTAGCGGTTATTTCCACAAGCCTTTCGCGGCCGACAATATTGTTCATCTGATCGACCTCAGCGGCAGTACGCTGATCACACCAGATAATGCTTCTGCGAAGAACTTTATTTTCCTTATCGAGCATAACAAGTCCGTGCATCTGACCTGATATGCCAATACCCTTAACATCCTCTTTCCTTACTCCGCTCTGAGACATGACAGCTTTAATAGTTCCAATCATCGCATCTGCCCAGTCCGAAGGCTCCTGTTCAGCATATCCGTTCTTCGGCTGATACATCGGATATTCTATTGTTCTCGAAGCAACAACTGTTCCCTTCTCATCAAAAAGAACTGTCTTGGTACCGCTGGTACCACAGTCCACACCTATTACATAAGACATAGTAAAAAACTCCTTTATTTACTTAGCTAATCAGTATTTACCTTTTAACGAACGAATCGATCTCCTTTTGCAGAAGACGAAATACACTTGCAACAAGATATCCATCCGCAACCGCATGATTAAGCCGTACACTTACCGGCATCAATAATCTGCCTCCTTCTTCTCTGTATCTTCCCCAGTTGATAATCGGAGAAAAATACAAATATCCATCTGGCAGTTCAATATTCAGCGAATCATAAGACAGCCATGAAATATATGATGCATCAAACCAATTAGGATGATTTGCTGAATCCAGTCCATATTCCCGTGTCTGCTTTGCAGATTCAATATCTTTATATGCGTTTTCATAGAAGGCATCATAATCCTCAGAATACTCTGTATATACCGGTGTACAGGTTTCAGTATCATCATGGAAAATATACTGGGTCGGATTAATTACATCCCAGCATATCAGTTCATCTGTCTGCCACAGATACCCCATTCTGTAGTCTTCTCTGGAATTCAATACTTTAGAGAGAAGATAAAGAAAATTAATGTAGAACTTGGAACCTTTGCTTCTTGAATATGCTTCAAGGTCAGTGACGTCTATCCTGGCTGTCATTGATGTTGAACATTTACAGTCTTCCGAAAAATGACGGTATACGCCTTTCCTGTAGTAGCTTTCCTTATCAATTACTTTGTAGTTCATCCTCCGCACACTCCTAAAGTATCCTGCAGCAATAACACAAAAGAGAAAACGTCCGAACGCCGTCTCCTCACGGAGAGGCGCACGAACGTCCCTTTGAATTATAAGCTGAACATTATATTATTCATTATAGACTCAAGCATTTCCTGACGGCCGCTTCCGAGTGAATCAGTAACCTCACCCTTTTCAAGGGCATACTTCTCCAGCTCGGCAAAGCCAACCTTGCCGTCAATGATATCCTTTCCGATGCCTGTATTCCATGAAGCGTATCTGTCAGCAACAAAGCTGTCGATACGACCGTCTTCAATCATCTTATGAGCTACGCGCAGACCAAGAGCAAAACTGTCCATACCTGCGATATAGCTATAGAAGATATCCTCGGGAGTGAATGAGCCACGGCGAGCCTTGGAGTCAAAGTTAAGGCCACCATTTGTAAATCCGCCTGCTTTAAGAACTTCATACATGCACAAAGCTGTTTCATATACATTTGTCGGGAACTGATCTGTATCCCAGCCAAGAAGCGTATCGCCCTGATTTGCATCAATCGATCCAAAGAAGCCATTGTCACGTGCTACGCGAAGTTCGTGCTGGAAGGTATGCATTGCCAAAGTTGCGTGGTTAGCTTCTATATTCATCTTGAAGTCTTTCTCAAGTCCGTACTTGCGAAGGAATCCAAGTACTGTAGCTGTATCAAAATCATACTGATGCTTTGTAGGCTCCTTCGGCTTCGGCTCAATGTAGAAATCTCCGGTAAATCCGATAGAGCGGCCGTATTCAACTGCCATTCTCATAAGGCGTGCCATATTGTCAAGCTCAAGTCCCATATTCGTATTGAGGAGGGTCTCGTAGCCTTCACGACCGCCCCAGAACACATAGCCGTTACCGCCAAGTTTTACTGTAGCTTCAATAGCTTTCTTGATCTGAGCTGCTGCATATGCAAATACGTCAGCTGAGGGTGATGTTCCGGCGCCATGCATATATCTCGGATGATCAAAGCACTTTGCAGTACCCCACAGACATTTAATGCCTGTCTCAGACTGCTTTGCTTTGAGGTAGTCAGTTATCTCATCAAGCTTTTCATTTGTCTCTGCGAGAGAACCATACTCAGGTGAGAGGTCACGGTCGTGGAAACAGAAAAACTCAATTGAAAGCTTATCCATTATCTCAAAAGCTGCATCAACTTTCGCCTTAGCTCTTGCAGCCGGATCGGATTCGCCCCATGTCTTGTCGGCAGTGCCTACGCCGAACATGTCAGTTCCGTCTCCGCCCATAGTATGCCACCATGAAAGCGCAAATCGAAGCTGCTCACGCATTGTCTTGCCTCCGATTACCTCATCGGGATTATAGTACTTGAACGCCAGAGGGTCTGTGGAGTTCTTTCCTGCGTACTGAATTTTGCCTATGCCTTTGAAGAATTCGCCCATTTTTATACACTCCTTTTCACCGAATAGTATTACAGGGGCATTTCTGCCCCTGCATAATCGGTTTTTATTTTCAAGCCGTCATCCGGCTCATTTTCTTAGTTGTTGAGAAGGTCAACTGAAAGAGAACGTGACTCTGTGTCATAATAGTCCTCAAGCTCTGCTATGTAGTAACGGAAACAAATCTTTCCATTGAAGGTAAGAACATCTCCGGAATCAGATACACCAAGCTGCGCGAGCTGGGAATCACTGAGATCTTTCAGCTTGACACTGTTGTTCGAGGAAACCGTCCAGAGAGGTGTGCCCCAGACATCAAGATTCATATCATTGAAAAGCTCAAAGCCATCTGCGCTGAGATCGCTGAAATAAACCTTCTCTCCCCTGTTCTTGCCTGCGTCGAGCAGTATTTCATCCGTAGGAGAAAGAATTGAATATCTGCCGGCATTATCCTTACCGATACCAAAGTGCTTGAGCTGATCTTCGGACAGATCATCAAGTTTTATCGCATCGACATCCTTGGCAGTCTTTCCGATTGCAAGGAGATCATATACATTAACATCGCTTATTTCAAGTGTCGTGTCATATCTGTATCCAAGAGACGCCATCTCTGAACGAGAAACGTGAACTGCAATGTTATCTGATAACGAATTGAGTTCTGATGTTATCTGCTGGCGTGTCTGTGTTGACCACTTGATCTCTATATTCTCACACTTAGGACGTTCCATGTATGCTACACGCTCCATGTTCTTAAGAGTAAATGTAACAAACGGATATGTAACGTCAGCATAGTTAGGCTCAATATAAATAGCTGTACTTCCATTTGAACTGTCATCAGTATTGACAATTCTGTAGCGGTAGAGTCCTGAAGGAGAAACGCCGCTCTGGAACGTCTCCTGCTTTGCGGTTGTAACAAAGAAAGATGTAAAGAGGAAGTATCCAAGTGCTCCAAAAATATACAGCAGAAGAGCAACTGTACCTACTGCGGTCTTGGCGCCTTCACCAGCTCCTGAAAGAAGAAGGATTATGACACCGACTGCAATGACCGGAATGAGGATCTCTTTATGCTCAAAATACATCAGCACAACCGGAAGCATCGCGGGTAGTATTATGAAACTGCAGATACGGGTGATTATCTGTTTGCGTGTATATAGCATCAGTACCAGAGCAATTACAGAAACTGCCGATACTATAAGGCACACAGATCCTTTAGATTCAACATGTATATTGTAGAATATCGAGTAGTAACAGAGATAGCATACACATACCGTATAGAGTGCGGCTATTACTGAAACAACTCTCTTAGTCCAGACGTTATCAAAGAAAGCTTTCATTTTGACCTCCGATTGAGATACTAATAATAATCCATATAGAGTTATTATAACATTTTTGAATTAAAGATACAAGCCATTTTTCAAAGAAATAGTTACTAAATGGTTACAATTTCAAAAGTCTTTCCTGTGAATTTCGCTAAAAACAGCACTATGCTGTTTAAATTCAGGACTCCAGTAACTTGCATTCTCAACATAATTATGATATGATAAGAGCATTGAAAAAGGAGATATTATGGATAGGAAACAAATATTTACACCATCAAGGATAGTATTCTGCATTCTGTCAGTTGCGATCATGATCACTATTTTTTATCTTTCAAGCCAGGATGCAACAAAGTCCTCTGAAACAAGTGGCTTCTTCACCAATTTCATTCTTCATCATTTTATCAAAGGATATGACAGTTTCACCTTAGAGCGTCAAAAAGAGGTACACGACCTTGTAAGTCATATTGTCCGCAAATGTGCTCACTTCAGTGCATACGCTTCACTCGGGTTCTGCACTTCATTTGCTGTCGGTAAAAGGAAACTGTTCAGTTTTGGAAGTCTTATATCCTGGGGAATATGTATTCTCTATGCCTGTTCAGATGAGTACCATCAGAGCTTTGTACCGGGCAGATCATGTGAACTGCGCGATGTCATAATAGATTCAAGCGGTGCACTGACAGGACTTCTTGTATCTATGATTATGATGCTGATCATAGCAAAAATCTCATCAAGGAAAAAATCCGGGATATCATAAACTTTTAAGGGCACAGATCTGTGTCCTTTTTTGCTGTCACTATCGCCTTCCTCCTCATATAATGAACAGTGAGGGGGGTGATTGCTTGCTCAAGGAGATCATACTCGCGATCATCATCAGCTTTGACATTTACCTTGTAGCCGTCACATACTGCAACCGTGGAATAAGGATACCGCTTTTATCTGCAACCGTAATAAACATTGCGGGAGCTTCATTGATCGGAATTTCACTTCTTCTGTCAGATATAGCCAGCAATTTCATTCCAAGCGGGCTCTTTAATACTATCGGCCTGATTGTTCTTACATCAATCGGAGTAATTACAATATTCAAAAGCTTAATCCGTAAACTGGTAAGACTTTATTCAAAAGATGGTGTATGCTCTATCCGGACCTGGAAAGACGGGTTGGTTATAAAGCTTTATCTTGATGACACTGCAGCAGATATTGATGGTTCCAAGATACTGTCACCTGCGGAAGCAACGGTTCTTGCACTTGTTAGCTCTATTGACGCGGTCGCTACCGGGCTCAGCTGCGGATTCTGTGATATCTCACCGTTCAGAACAGCACTGTTCACTTTCATAGCTGGTTTTGCAGCAATTACAGCAGGTAATGTCACGGGGAAGAAGATGTCAGTTTCTGAACATGATTTCTCCTGGCTGGGCGGTGCATTGCTAATTGCATTTGCTTTTTCTGAAACACTCCATTGAAAGCGCAATATGCCGCAAACACATGTTCAAGAATACTATACCTGTAGTTTACTTGCTTTTCCGGAAATTGTATGGTATAATCCAAGTATAGTCAGAACAGACACAGCCGGAAACGGCCTCTGTAAAAATAATAATCTCGAAAGGAGTTAACCGAAATGAAACTGTTTACTATGATATATCTGTATAGCGAACACTATGAAGAAAGTTTCTATCATGAGAGTGAAGAAGCTCTATTTGTGCTGCATACAGATAAACGTAGTGGATAGTCATTTCGGAGAACACTTTCTTTGTGTTGTGATCCATACAAATGATAAACACCGTCTGTATGTAAGCAGGCGGTGTTTTTTCTATGTCTGAAATCATAATTCAAGGAAAGGAGTTACTCACAATGCCAATAATCGATGTTAAGGCAACAGGGAATAATATCAGGAACATCATAAGATCCAAAGGCTTCAGAATATCCGATGTACAGGCTCGCTGCGGTTTCAACACTCCGCAGGCGATCTTCAAGTGGATGCGCGGAGACGCTGTTCCTACTATTGATAATCTGATAATACTTGCGGATATGTTTGATGTACCGATAGATAAAATAATAATCGTCACCCGAATATGAGTGACGATATATGGGTAAGTGCGCCGAATTGGCGAAGGCAGCGGACTGTAAATCCGCGACGTAGAAACACTGTAGGTTCGAGTCCTACCTTACCCACCAATAAGGCGGATTCGTCTAACAGGTCAGGACAAGAGGCTTTCAATCTCTAAATGCCGGGTTCGAACCCCGCATCCGTCACCAGCGCCGAGCGGGCGCACGCTTTCACGTTGTCGCTCGCAAGCTCACTTACTCCGTAAAAAACGATAATCTGCTTTCGATTACGGAAGATATTATATATTTATGGTGGTCGTCGTCTAATGGCAGGACGTCAGATTGTGGCTCTGAAAATGAAGGTTCGATTCCCTTCGATCACCCCATATGGGCAAGTATGCATAGTGGCGATTGCAGCGGACTGTAAATCCGTGACTTTGATACACCGTAGGTTCAACTCCTACCTTGCCCACCAATATGGCGGATTCGTCTAACAGGTCAGGACGAGAGGCTCTCAATCTCTAAATGTCGGGTTCGACCCCCGCATCCGTCATCAATGGTCGCATAAGCCTAACTAGTAAGGCAGCGGTTTGCTAAACCGTGAGTAACCGGATTATTCCGGCGTCTGAGTTCAAGTCTCAGTGTGACCGCCAAAAGAATTCAGTTTTCTTCTTTATGTTCCGACTGAGGTGCTTCATCCTCGGTCGTTTTTTTATCAACTACAGCCCCTAGTATTCCCGGCAGAACATTTGATATTATTGTTATCATCGTTGCGATCTGTTTTGCTTTTATTATTCCAAATGCACTGCTGATAAATGTATTATTTATCATAGAGGAACTTGTGCCATAACTTTCAGCCACAAGTAATACAGCAAACATGAGCCTGTGCTTTTTTTCTATTGTATTTTCAGAAAAACCTTTGCTGGACTTGAGGAATTCCTCAGCCCCGATAATATCACCAGCAAGTACTTCTGCTGTCTCATCAATGCCGATCAGCGCACCGAGAGCTGTGAAGGCATATCCGCTTTCAATATCTGAATAGTTACCTTTCAAAGCTTCGGAAATCTTGACCACTGTATCGCATTTTTCCTTTATCTCACCATCTGACAAAGCTAGGATCTCGCTGATACCCTGTATAGAATCAGAGTCCGCTCTGACCTTGCACTCCTTTTTGAGATATGAATAACATTCATTCAAATCATCTATAATTGAATCGATCGATTTATCCGAAAGAGCAAGCAGTATCACAAACGAGATATCAGAAGAATCTGTTAATATCGGATGTTCTTTGTTCATGCGTTTCATGATCTCATTGTATTTTTCAATGATCTTGTCAGTACTATCCTGTCTTCCAAGGTCGCAAATAAGCATTGCCGCGAGAACCATGTTTGAATTATCTGTAAGATTCCCCTTATTGAGCTTCTTGTAGATATCCTTGACATCATCGATGTATTTTTCCGGATCTTCTGACAAAGACATCTCGCTCAGCAATGCCAGTTTTACAGTATCCCTGTATTCTGAAAAAACACCTGTATGCTTTGAAAGTATTTTTCGACATTCAGCCATTTTCTCTACATCTGCTTCCTTGTCTTCTCCGGTAAATATAAGAGCTGCTGCCATGCTCATCATTGCTTTCTCAAGCATGAACTTTTTGGATATAGCAATTTTGTTCTGTACCAAAAGCTCACATTTCCTTTTCACTACTTCAGTCATATGTTCCTCCTGATTATTGTTTAGTGTTTGAAATGATTATAGCACAAATTTCTATTTGTCACAATACAAAACTGGAAAAACTTGAGAAATATTAGTAACTATTATCTTTGCGGGGTAAATTGACATGTTCATAATTAATGTGGTATAGAAAATTATCAGACAAAAAGGGGAAAGCTTAACATGAAAAATAAGAACAGGACTGAAAATAACCTCTACTGTAAGATACATGATTTTGTCGATATGATATTTGAAGATATCCCCTACTCCGATGAGGTCAACGAAGCCTACTCAAAAATTGAAATGACTCTGGACACAGAATTTGACAAGATCAAAGCAGACAGACGTGAAGATGAAGCTCTCGAGGACTTGCTCGGCAAATACGGAAGGCTCTCAAACATGGCGGAGCTGATAACTATTCACTCTGACAGCACTTGGGAACTTGAGCAGATCCCATTAGATTCCATTACATACTATTTCAATTTCTAAAAAAGCAGATACTGGTCCGGTATCTGCTTTTTTGTCTTATTTGATTGTTTCTAATTTTTGAGTTTTAAGGACAAACTGCCTCAACAGATTCATCCTTAGATATACAAGATATCACTCTTCATCCTTTTTGATCCCAAATACAGCACGTAAGATACCAGATAGGAATCTTGGGCTCTTGATCACAACGATCTTCAAAACGTGTCCCCTCCTTCAGTAATATATTCTATTATATTCACTGAAGGCTTTTTCGTTCCTAAGACTGTATCACAAGGGCGAGTCCGTTCTCTATTGTAAGATATGCTGCTCCGTCAGTTATCTCGTTGCTGACACCAATAGGAAATGAATTCTTCATCTCGTAGTTCTCGAGCGGGTATTTCACGCCTCGTAGGCTCTTTATACCAACCGTCTCGGTCAGTGCAAAAATAGAGAGATATTTATATCCCCACTGCTCGCTTTCGTCGGGGAATATGCACTCACCTTCCTCAGCTCCCAGCACCAGAGCGGAGCTACTGCCTCTTAGTATAAGACGACCTCCATGCTCTCGAGCATACAGCATAGTCTGTATATTAGCAAATGCGTGATCAAAGCGCTCACCGCCAAGAGCTCCGTAAAGATATATAGGATCATATCCTCGCTCTATCGCAATTTTAACTGCCATAAGGGTGTCTGTATCATCTTTCTCAGGAACAGTACGAATTATCTCACAGTCCTTCGGAAGCTTTCCTCTGTATGAATCAAAGTCTCCGACAATAACGTCCGGATGTAGTTTCAGCTTTTTAGCGTGCTTATAGCCGCTGTCTGCACATATCACAAAGCCGTTATGTGTCTTGAACCAGTAATCTGCGATATTACCAAGCTCTCCGCCAGCGAAAATATTGCAAGTTTTCATTTAAGCTCCCACTCCTTCAGCTGTTTTGCTTCATCATACATGGTACAGTAGCTTTCATGGCGCTTCTGAGGGATTCTGCCTTCAGCCACAGCTTCAACCACCGCACATCCTTTTTCACAGGTATGAGAGCAGTCACGGAACTGGCAGCTGTCAGTATAATCAGCAAACTCACGAAAACAACCAGCAAGATCTTCCTTACGGATAATATCATACCGGTTTGTCTCAAATGTTGAGAAACCAGGAGTATCGGCTATATAGCCTCCTCCGGCCAGCTTATACAACTCCGCATGGCGCGTTGTATGCCTTCCTCTTCCGAGCTTTTTGCTTATCTCGCCTGTCGCTAAATCCAGGCTAGGATCCACAGCATTAAGAAGTGTTGACTTTCCTGCTCCCGAGTTACCAGTAAACGCACTTATTTTACCAATCAGCAGATCACGGACACACTGCACAGAGTTCTCATCATCATAGTCAACTTCAACCGTCTTGATACCTATTGAATCATAAAGCTCACGAACAGCACTGCCGTCTCCAAGATCAGTTTTAGTTATTACAACGATCGGTTCGATGCCCTTGTACTCGGCTATGGCAATGAACTTGTCCAGAATAAGGAAATTAGGTGCCGGACTAACAGTCGAAACTACAAACAGTATCTGATCAAGATTTGCAAGGGGCGGTCTAATTATATAATTCCTGCGTTCGCCTATCTCTGAGATTACTCCGCCACTGACAGTAACATTGTCACCTACTGCAGGACTTATACCTTTTGCGCGGAATACTCCCCTCGCTTTACACTCCAAAATACCATCAGGGGACTCTACTGTGTAGAGTCCCCCTAAGCATTTTACTATTATACCGCGTGTTTCAGAGTTTACCATGTCTCTCCGCCGCCGCCTTGTTCGCCGCCTTGTTCGCCGCCTTGGTCACCGCCCTGTACAGGACCTGTGCAAACCCATACATCTATTGTTGCGCCCTTTTCAAGCTCTGTTCCACCAACATAGCTCTGCCACATTATGGTGCCTTCTTCGTAATCATTTGAAGCCCTTCTGTCAACCACAACTATGTTGAAATCAGTATACTTACTTGTGACTTCGTCGACAGTCTGGTAAAGGAGATACGGTACAACAACCTTATCAGAAGAAGCCTGTGTTGTTGTCTCCTGCGGATATCCATCTACCTGACGGATTGCTGCATCAACATCTCCGCCTGACTTTGTAGAGATCGTGCTGTTTGCGAAATTGAACTTATACGTACCGATTGAAGCACGCTTGTTATTGTTGAGGTTTGTAAGGAGAACATTTACTGTTGCATCCTCACCTGAACCCTTGACATCAAGTGTAACGCTTGTTTCCTCAGGAACGAAGATAGTGTGTGTCTCCTGAGTATCACGGCTTCCGTCATCATTAACGATCATGAAGCTGATAACGAATCTTCCGTCTGCATCTGACGGGAAGTCAACTGTGAATGGGATAACGCCATCAGGGTTTGTACCGTCTGAGAACTCAAAGAGAATCTCTGTACCGGTTTCAACCTTTTCACCCTTCTTGATGCTCTGCTTTACAACTGTTCCTTCCTTCTCATAAGAAGCAACACCCTTTGTTGTAACCTTGAGACCTGCATATTCTGCAAGCATCTTAGCGTCATCGATGGATTTACCTACCCAGTCATCAACGCTGACCTGTCCTGCGTCCTCACCCATGCTGACATAGAGAACAACAGTTGAGCCCTTATGAGCTTCATCGCCTGCAGCAGGCTCAGTCTTTATTACATAGCCTTTTCTCTTTGTGCTGGATGAATTACGTATCTCACACTTGAGTCCCTTACCTGTAAGAGTATCCTTTGCGAGTTCAGCGTTCATATCTACGACATTAGGAACCTCTACGGTCTCCATGCCTTTACTTACCTTAACCTTGAGAATAGCACCTTTCTTGAATTCGACCTCAGGTGCAGGATCCTGTTCAATTATGATTCCGGGCTCTGCCTCGTTGTAAACCTGTCCGTCTTCCTTGAACTGAATGTTGTTGCCCCACTTAGCAACAGCATCATTAAAGTCCATTCCTACAACGTCAGGCATCTTCCAGTCGTTTTTATCCTTTGTATCCTTGAGCATATCCGTGAAAAGAAGGGATATGACGATTACTCCGACAATAATTACAACAACTACAGCAGCTGTAAGTACAGGAATAATCAGTGATGAACGTCCTGACTCCTCCTCCTCATCATCATCGTCCTCATAGTAATCATCATTGTTGTAAACATCACCATAAGGCTGCTGCTGCGGAGGATAAGGCTGCTGTACACCATAAGGTGCTGGACCACCTGCTGGGATACCTGCGTATACTGGCTGCTGTACCTGCTCAGGCTGTCCCTGTGGGATATTCTGCTGAGCAACACCTTCACGTGCTATTGACTGTGTGTTGAAGAATCTTGTGTTCTCGTTGTCATCAGCGCCTTCCTCTACATAGTAGCCGAAAGTTGTTGATGGATCAGCTTTGAACTTCTCTATATCAGCTATCATATCAGCTGTTGTCTGATATCTGTCTTCCGGAGCCTTCTCCATAGCCTTGAGAACTACTTCCTCGAGACCGTCCGGAATATCAGGATTGATAGCTCTTGGACGCTCAGGGATATCATGCATATGCATCACTGCGATAGCAACAGGGTTATCACTGTCAAATGGCTTCTTGCCTGTGAGCATCTCGTACATCATAGCTCCTACGGAGTAGATATCACTCTTAGCATCAGTAACGCTTCCGCTGGCCTGCTCAGGACTGATATAATGTACGCTTCCGATAGCCTGATCGGTTGCTGTCTTGCCTTCTTCACGAGCAAACTTTGCAATGCCGAAGTCCATGACCTTGATAGTACCGTCACTGAACATCATTATGTTCTGAGGCTTGATATCACGGTGAACTATGCCCTTGTCATGTGCGTGCTGGAGTGCACGGAGTATCTGGATAACAAAGTGAACAGTATCTTTCCATGTGAGTACCTTTTCTTCCTCGATGTACTCCTTGAGCGTGATTCCGTCAATGTACTCCATAACAATGTACTGGAGCTTGTCCGAAAATCCCATATCGTAAATCTTCACAATATTCGGATGTGACAGAACTGCTACTGCTTTGGATTCGTTCCTGAAACGTCTGAGGAACTCCTCGTTCTCAGCATACTCCTTCTTCAGGATCTTGATAGCGACAGCCTTATTATCAATAACATCAATGCCCTTGTAAACCTCAGCCATTCCGCCGACGCCTATGAGCTCAGTTATCTCATATCTGCCTTCAAGCTTTTTGCCAATGTACTTATCCATGGTCTTATCCTTCCTTCAGATCTGTTGTTCTATTTGGCATTATAAAATTAAACATGAAATAAAAACAGGGCGATCAGTCCCATACGACAGCGACTGTAACATTGTCGCGTCCGCCCTTACTGTTTGCGAGATTAATCAGCTCTTCCGTCATACTGTCAAGTTCTGTCTTGGAAATCACATCATATACTTCCTCGTCAGAGCAGTATCCCGACAGGCCATCGGAGCAAAGGAGCAGATGAATCTTGTCTTCATAGTCAAGGATGAATGTATCTGTGAGGACTGCTTTTTCAACGCCTACCGCACGGACAAGCATGTGCCGCTGCGGATGGCCATTGATCTCATCCTCAGTTATCTTACCCTGTTCAAACAAAAGCGCAGGAACATTATGGTCAGTAGTAATCTGGTGAATGCCGTTCTCCGTAATGAGATAAGCTCTGCTATCACCAACATTGGCAATGAAGGCCTTATCGGGAGTAACAAACGCAGCAACACATGTTGTACCCATTCCAAAGTTTTTGAAATCAAGCCTTGCCTTTGTATATATTACGGAATTTGCCGCAGATACCGCAGATATCATGAGCTTACGGATACCGTCTGTGTCCAGGCTCTCGCTATAGCCGTCAGAGAAACGCTGGTAGAATTCATCGATAGCAATCTGGCTTGCTTCTTTTCCAGCACGTTCTCCGCCCATGCCGTCGCAAACGACTGCCAGGACGTTGTGTCCGAAATATTCACATCTAACCGCATCCTGATTTTCTTCACGCCTCAGACCAATGTCTGAACCGTATCTGAATCTCACGCATCCGCACCTCCGTTCTGTATGTCCTTCTTTGCAGCGTCACGTCTTAGCTGACCGCACGCTGCCTCTATATCGCTTCCGAGAGTTCTTCTCACGGTCGCGTTTATACCACGTTTTTCAAGTCGTTTCGCAAATTCTGCGACTGCACTTGAAGCAGTATGAAAATCTCTTTCTTTGACCTTATTCACGGGAATAAGGTTTACATGGCAGTTTATTCCTCTCAACAAGTCTGACAGCCTGTCGGCATCCTTGTCAGAAGAATTAACTCCGCTGATAACCGCGTACTCAAAGGTTATCCGCCGCCCTGTCCTGTCGATGTAATAACGGCAGGCTTCAAGGAGTTCCTGTATATTATATGCCTTGTTGACAGGCATTATTTCACTTCTTGAATTATTGTCCGAAGCGTGAAGGGATATGCACAGTGTCAGCTGCAGTCTGAGCTCAGCAAGATCATAAATCCGCGGAACAATACCACATGTGGAAAGTGAAACATGTCTTAGGCTGAAATTGTTGCCTTTGGCGTCAGACAGTATCCGCAGGAACTTAACAACGTTGTCGAAATTGTCAAGCGGCTCACCGATTCCCATAAGCACGATACCCGAAACCTTCACTCCGGAATTCTTCTCTGTTTCGTAAATCTGCATAAGGATCTCCGACGGTTCGAGACTTCTAACAAAGCCTGCTATTGCCGAAGCGCAGAACCTGCACCCCATTTTACAGCCGACCTGCGTGGATACGCAGATACTGTGGCCATAATTGTATTCCATCAGAACGGTTTCCACATAGTTCCCGTCAGAAAGCCTATACAGATATTTTACAGTATTATCTATATAAGATTCAAGCTTTTTCTGCACAAATAGTCCATTTACACAAAAATAATCTTTGAGGTGAGTACGTAATTGGACAGATAGGTCAGTCATTTTGTCAAAATCAAAAATTCTTTTAACATGGAGCCATTGATATATCTGTTTTGCGCGGAATTTTTTCTCTCCCTGTGCTTCCAGAATGGCCTCCAGCTCCGGCAGATCAAGGCTCATTATATCCGTTTTTTCCAATTTTCACACCACCTTCCTGTCAGGTATCAGGGCTGTATTTTTTCAGACGCGTCTCCGGAACTTTGCAACAAAGAATCCGTTGACGGATCTGTAAGGAAGATCTGTCTTCCGGTCAGGAGATATGCCTGTATCAGGCAGTTCGACCTGCTCAAGCTCCGGATGAGCATGAAGCAGTCTGGCGCATACTTTTTCATTCTCCTCACGCCTTATCGTACATGTTGAGTAAACAAGTTCACCGCCGACCGCAAGATAATTCACTGCATTGTGAGCAATATTGTACTGAATCTCAGGAAGTCCGTCGAACTCGGAAAGCTTCTTATACTTGATCTCCGGCTTGACACTTATGACAGCAAGTCCTGAACACGGAACATCACAAAGGATCTTTGTAAACTGAGGAAGTTCCGGATTGAATTTTCGGGCGTCTCCTGCGGCAGCTCGGATGTTAGAAAGCCCGAGTCTCTCAGCTCCGTCACGTATCAGCTTTGCCCTTTTCTCGTGGAGGTCAAAGGCGTAAACCTCGCCCTTACCGTTCATCATTTCAGCCATTGTGAAAGTCTTGCCGCCCGGAGCGGCGCAGATATCAAGAACACGATCGTTTTCAGCAGGAGCGAGCGCGGCACAGATGTACTGTGAAGCCATGCTCTGAACATGGAACCATCCATTCTCAAAAGCAGGCGTATGTATCAGATCTCCGGATATCATCCAGCAGTCCGGGAGTTCATCAATGCGATGAATGTTTTCACTTCCGAGCTTCTGCGAAAGAACACTCAGAAAATCATCCTCACTGCACCTAAGAGGGTTTCGGCGGACATATGCCCCGTCCCTGCTCTTGCACGTCAGCACGTCAAGCGCATCATTTTTCATCAGTTCCCTGACAAGCTCTTCCGGAGCAGAATACTCGATCGATGTGCGCTTTATTGCATATTCAGGAAGAGTAAGCTGTTTTCCGTTACGGATGAAATTACGCAGGATCGCATTTACCATACCGGCAGCACTTGTCTTTCCGAACTGTTTAGCGAGATTAACGGATTCATTTACCGCGGCATTGTCAGGAACACTGTCCATGTACATTATCTGGTAAATTCCGCAGCGCAATATATTTACAATTTCATCATCAAGCTTGTTTATCGGACGTGAAGACAAGCCCGAAATAATATGATCAAGAGTTATCTTTCGCTCTATAACTCCATAATACAGCGCAGAGCAAAGTTTCTTTCCTCTCTCATCGAGATCGGAAGAATCAAGTCCTGCGCTGAGTTGAATATTCGAGTAGCTTCCGCTGCGGAACGTTTTGCTCAGCAGCTTGACAGTAAGATATCTCGGATCGTTCATCGTCTGGTCCTCAAAAGAAGTCTGAACAGCTGCATGAATGATGATGCGAGTCCGGCAACATAGGTCATAGCTGCTGCTTTCAGGACCTTGCCGGCCGGCTTGAGTTCATATGTTTCAAGGATCGAATCGTTCTGCAGGGTTTTCATCGCTCTGTGACTGGCATTGAACTCAGTAGGAAGAGTTATTATCTGAAAGAGAACAACTGCGCAGAACATAAGAATGCCCAGATATCTGAGAAACGGCAGGAATGTAAAAAAGCATCCTGCGAGGAAAACGTAGAACCAGAGATGGGAACATAAGCTTGTTACAGGAACCATCTTGTTCTTTATCATTATCGGCTTGTATATTTCAGCATACTGACACGCGTGACCACATTCGTGAGCCGCTATGCCTATTGCAGCAACTGATGTCTTTCCGTATACCGAATCTGAAAGACGGATGACACCAGCACCATGATCATAATGGTCAGTGAGTTTTCCACTTACATGCTCCACTCTCACATCATGAATTCCATTTAGGTCAAGTATACGCCTTGCGACCTGATCAGCCGTAAGGCCTCGTGAACTGTGAACTTTACTGTATTTGCTGAAAGTCATGCTTACACCCAACTGTGCCAACAGCGGAAGGACCAGCATTCCAAGCAGCAACAGGATATCAAACATATATGGGGAAATCGCTCTGAATAATTCTAGGTAGTTCATAAATCAAACCTCCGTCAGACAAGTTTTTCTCCCTTGTCCAGCTTCTTTCCGCGTAGGAAATCATCAGTCTTCATACGCTTCTTGCCCTCAGGCTGAACCTCCAGGAAAGTAACGCATTTACCATCTCCGCACTTTACAGAAAAAGCAGCGGTATCAACTATCTCACCGTTCTCAGCATCCTGAGCAATTTTGTCCGAAATCGCTGAACGATACACCTTGATGCGCTTGCCTTCAAGCAGTGCGAAACCCGTAACGCCTCTTATAGTGTTGTGGATCTCCGCAGCTGATTTAGAGAAGTCAAGCTGACTCATTTCCTTACGTATCATAGGTGAGTAGCAGCTAAGGGAGTCATCCTGCTTCTCTGGTGAAAGATCACCGTCTTCAATAGCTTTCACAGTATCCATGAGCACTTCGCCGCCCATTTCAGAAAGGCGTACATAAAGCTCCTCATACGTCTCATTTTCGCCAATAGCGGTGGTGCGCTTGATGAGCATATCACCCGTATCAAGGCCCTCGCTCATCTGCATAGAAGTAACACCCGTTTCAGTCTCGCCATTCAGGAGAACCCAGTTTATGGGAGCAGCTCCTCTGTACTTCGGAAGCAGTGACGCGTGGATGTTCACACATCCATATTTCGGAAGCTCAAGTATCTCCTTCGGAAGGATCTGACCATATGCCGTAACGACAATAAGATCAGGAGCAATATCGTTCAAAACTCGCATACTCTCCTCAGCATCATCGCCCTTCCTGAGTGAAAGAGGCTGGTATACCGGAATGCCGTATTCCTCAGCAGCTGCCTTCACCGGAGTAGGTATCATCTTGTATCCCCTGCCCTTTGGCTTGTCAGGCTGTGTAAATACTGCTGCGACTTCGCATTCGCTCTCCGCAAGCTTTCGCAGACATGGAACAGCGAAATCCGGAGTTCCCATGAATACTACCTTCATATATTATGCCTCCTCAGGGACAAAGAATTCTTCAACTATCTCTGTAAATACATGGCCGTCAAGATGGTCATTCTCATGACATACACACTGTGCTCCGAGGTCAACGAAATCACGCTCGAACCAGTTGCCGTTTCTGTCCTGTGCCTTGAGATGAACGCTTTTCGGACGTGTTACATACCCCCATACATTAGGGCAGGAAAGGCAGCCTTCCTGAACTCTCTGACTTCCTTCTCTCTGTGAGACTTCAGGATTTATACACTCAAAGCTTCCCTCTTCGAGGTGCATGATAAATATACGTCTGCAGATTCCGACCTGAGGTCCTGCAAGCCCGAGACCCTGTGCCTTATCAAGAGTCTCATGCATATCATCAAGAAGAATAGCAAGTTTCTCATCAAATTTGTCAACAGGTCTGCAAACCTTGTGAAGAACCTCATCTTTATCTGTCAGAATATTTCTAAGTGCCATATCTGTTTTCCTTTCTTTTTATAATCTGTGATCAGACCCCCACATCGCCGTTCATATCAGCGTAGAGGGTGACATTTCTCATTTCGGGGAGCTTTGCGCCTTCCGTCAGTATTCCACTGATAAAGCCTCGCATTTCCGCCGAATTCTTGCATTTCATTATTATCCTGTATCTGAATTTTCCGCCTAGCCTGCCATAAGAAGCCTTGATAGGTCCCAGAACACGCACTGGTGTTTTAGGCTGTAATTCATGCAGGCGAACATACATAAGCTGAAGAACAGCATCAGCGCCTTTCTTGGTGTCCGGATCAAACACTCCCGCGAAACAGAATATACAGAAATCACAGATGGGCGGGAATATCATCGCCCTGCGTATCGCTATCTCCTCTGTATAGAAGGACTTATAATCCTGGTCCGCAGCAAGATTCATAACATAATGATCAGGCATGAATGTCTGGAGTATCGCTCTGCCTGAGAGTTCTCCGCGGCCTCCTCTTCCGACTACCTGAGCAATAAGCGAGAAAGTACGCTCATAACTTCTGAAGTCACCGTTATAGAGTGCTTTGTCAACTGAAAGGACACCTACAAGAGTAACATTCGGAAAATCAAGGCCCTTGCCTATCATCTGAGTTCCGATCATTATATCATATTCGCCGTCTCTGAAGGCGTTGAAACCTTTTTCATACGAATATCTTGAAAACGTCGTATCAGCATCCATTCTGAGAATACGCGCAGAAGGAAACAGAGCGGTTAGCTCTTCTTCCATCTTCTGGGTACCAAATCCCATGTGCTTTAGTCTCTCAGAACCACATGAAGGACAGGTCTTCGGCTCATCACCGGCATAACCGCAGTAATGGCACATGAGCTTGTCATTCTTTTTGTGATACGTCAGCGGTACTGAACAATTAGGGCAATATATCGGCTGATAACAGTCAACACAGCTTGTTATCGTATGATATCCTCTTCTGTTGAGAAGAAGAATGCTCTGCTCTCCATTCCTGAGGTTCTTATTGACCTCATCTACAAGCTGCCGGCTGAACTCTGAAGCATTACCGGACATACGCTCCTCATTCATATCAACTATGCTCACCTCAGGCAGCGGATTACTGCTATATCTGTTTTTCAGTTCAAGCAGATGGTATACACCGCGCTCAGCAAGATAATAGCTTTCAATGCTCGGAGTTGCCGAAGCTAGTAACAGTACGGCATTATGAGCAACGCACCTGCGCTTGGCAATATCATGTGCGAGATAACGCGGCGAACTGTCAGATTTATATGAACGCTCGCCTTCTTCGTCGATAATAATAAGCCCAATATTGGCAAGAGGGGCAAATACTGCGCTTCTCGTGCCAACCACGATATCTGCATCGCCCCGTTTAATACGCTTATATTCATCAAGGCGCTGACCAAGTGACAAACCACTGTGTATTACAGCAACTCGTTCTCCGAACAGCGATCTGAACCTTCTCAGCACCTGTGGTGTCAGCCCTATCTCAGGAATGAGCATCAGCACCTGTCTGCCAAGAGAGGTCGTATCATATATCAATTTCTCAAAAACCGAGGTCTTTCCGCTTCCGGTAACACCATGGAGCAGAAAGACTGCGGGCTTGTTTTCTTTAATCTGTGCAAATACCTCATCATGAGCCACCTGCTGTTCATCCGAAAGAAGAACATCACGCGGATCAATACGAGTCTCAGAGCCGTCCTTCACTCCGCGAAGAACTTCCATATCGTATTCCTCTGCTGCTCCTGAAGCAGCGAGTCGTTTGATTACAGCATCTGTGAAGCCGCACATATATGCGACCTCCCTCACTGAAGCTGAACCATATTCGCTAAGGAACTCTGCAGCCTGCTTCTGCTTTGGTGTAAGGTCGAAGCTCGACGGATCAGAAAGGTATTTGTCTGAGAGACGCACCATCTTTACTGACGCATCTCCTACATTCTGACGGAAAACATTATTGGAATCAAGCGCACCTGCATCAAGAAGTTCATCAGGCAGACGTCTGCCGTTATCAATGATATAATTCTCAACAAGTGCGGTTACTTCCTTGTCATCGGATGCGCATCGCAGCGTCTCTAAGAGCGCATCTGCCTCAGGAGTAAGTACGGAAACATCAGAAAACTCCCGCACGAGTCGGAAGCTTTCTTTCGCCTTAACCCCCATTCCTGGAGGAAGCATTATTTTCACAGCATCAAAATAAGTACAGAAAGTCTGCTCACGAAGAATCTCCGCAAGCTTTATTAGTTCTTCCGAGATAACAGGCTCGTCATCTATCTGAGCAGTTATCGGCTTCAGCTTTGACTGACTCCCTTCTGTGATGCGCATTACTACACCTATTCTGCGCGTGTTGCCTTTGCCGAACGGCACGAGCACCCTGCAGCCTTCCTTGAGCTGTAAATGCTCGGGCACAGCATAGCTGAACAGCATATCAAAGGAGTACGCTGTTCCGCTGACAGCTGTTTCCGCTATCAGTGACATATTATTCCTCGTCAGTGCTTACAATCTTGCACTTGCCGCTTGCAAGTTCCTCAACAGCTGTCTTTACAGGCTTCTCCTCAAGAGTCTCGCCATTATTGTAAAGCTCTTCAGAAATTTCTCTTGCACGCTTTGCAACTGCGATTACGAGAGAATAACAGCTCTCGTTCTTTGATATGATCTGATTTACTGCTGGTCTAAGCATTTTTTAACACCTCATCTATAAATTCGCTCTGAAATTTAGAATTCAGCTGTTCTGCGCGTACAACAGCGAAGAAATCACTGACTGCAACTTCAAGAGCATCGTTGACAATTATATAATCATATTTAGGAGCAAATGTCAGCTCTTCATGTGCTGCGGCAACTCTCTTTTCTATGACCTCTTCGGTCTCAGTGCCACGCTTGTGAAGGCGTCGGCTGAGTTCCTGCACTGAAGGAGGAGCGATGAAAACAAGAAGCGCGTCGGGGCGTGCCTTGCGTATGTTCATGGCTCCCTGAACTTCTATTTCAAGGATGACATTAATCCCCTTTTCAAGGTAAGGATCAACCTCTGATAATAATGTTCCATAATAGTGATCGCAGTATCCTGCGTGCTCCAGAAATTCTCCGGCTTCAACTCTTCTCTCGAACTCTTCGTTTGAAATGTAGTAATAGTTTACGCCTTCAACTTCTCCTTCACGAGGCTTACGTGTCGTAGCTGAAACTGAAACGCGGAAGCTCTCATCTTTTAAAATCTCTGCGAGCATTGTACCCTTTCCGCATCCGGATGGTGCGGAGAATACGATCAGTCTGCCTTTATTCTTCATTTTCTGTATCACCTGTCCCGTTTATTCTTGATGCAAGAGTTTCAGTAATCAGTGAAGAGAGGATAATATGTCCGCTGTCCATAACGATAACTGCTCTTGTCTTACGACCATAAGTCGCATCGATAGCCCTGCCATCGTCCTTTGCCTCCTGAATAAGGCGCTTTATAGGAGCGGAATCGGGACTGACTATCGAAACAATCCTTGCTACAGATATCATATTACCGTAGCCAATACTAATCAGTTTCATGACTTACTCAATATTCTGTATCTGCTCACGGATCTTTTCTATCTCTGCCTTCATATCAACTACAACCTTTGTGATATTAAGGTCCTGAGCCTTGGAGCCGATTGTGTTGACCTCACGGTTCATTTCCTGTACGATGAAGTCAAGCTTTCTGCCTACAGCATCCTCTGTTCCAAGCATATCCTTAAGCTGTGAGATGTGGCTGCGAAGTCTTACTGTCTCTTCATCGACAGCGACTTTCTCAGCAAAAATCGCTGCCTCAGTAAGGATTCTCTGCTGATCAATATCCTTGCTCTCAAGTATCTCAGTCAATTTCTGGTAAAGCTTGCTGCGGTAGTTTTCAACAGTCTTAGGGGACTGCTCTTCAACTTTGGAAACCATCTTGAGGATTCCTTCTGCCTTATCAAGAACGTCATTACGCAGTTTTTCACCCTCAACTCCACGCATCTCTACAAATTTAGCAAGTGCTTCGGATGCGACCTGTGAAACGTCGTTCCAAACCTGTTCTTCATCATCCGGAGCTTTCTGAATTGTGAATACATCAGGTATCTTGATCAGCTTTGATAAAGTGAGATCATCATCAATATAGTCATCGATCTCATCATAATCAACATACTTCTCATTGATTTCTTCACCGAATTCCTTGAGCACCTTAATGTATTCCTCAGCAAGGCCCTTGTTTAATGCAACTACAGTATCTCTGCCTTCGATATTGTTGATTGTGACATTAACCTCAACCTTACCTCGAGAGATGCCGCTTTTCAGCATTGCCTTGAGTTTTTCATCGATGTAGTTGTAAGAACGTGGAATACGGGACGAGTACTCATAATATCTGTGGTTAACCGAACGAATCTCAACTAGGATATCACGACCATTCAGGATCTTCTGAGCTCTGCCGTAGCCGGTCATGCTTCTTATCACTGTTTATTTCGCCACCTTTTCTGTGTTTTTCATGCATAATACGCCCTTTTATGTGTCAGCAAAACAACTATATAGGCATACCTATGCTATTATATTATAGCACAGCAGCCTGTAAAATGCAAGTAATTGCGAAAAATTGTGTTTAAATCTTGAATCTGTCCGACATTACTCAAAGTGTTTCGACAGGTATCTTTCCACAAAAAATAGGCTCCATGTCCTTATATCATGAAGCCTTCAGCAAATATGATTAAGGTGGTAAAAAAAGGAACGCCGAAGCGTTCCTTTTTCTATATTAAGTATAATTACTTAAGTGAGTCGATCTTTGTAGAAGTTGTTGGGAAATCAGCCTGCTTGATAAGCTGAGCATCCATCATCTGGATTGCAAGAGCATCCTTAGATGTTACACCGTCACCATCAACAACGTCAGCGTTGATCTTACCCTGTGGCTTGAGAGCATACTTATCCTGGTTAGCGATTGACTGGAGGATAGCTGTTGCGTCAGCAACTGTTACCTTACCATCAACGTTAGCATCACCCCAGAGAGTATCACCTGTGCCGCCAGTTGTAGTTGTAGTAGCTGTTGTTGTAGTAGTTGTTTCACCTGGCTCGTCTGCGCCAAGAGGTGTAACCTCAGGATACAGGAGTGCCATTGTACCTGTTGTCATGAGAGCATCACCGATATGCCAGAATCTGTGGAGGGTATATGTATGACCGTCCATAGTATCTTCCTTGGACTTACCAGCAGCCTTGTTCTTCTCGTAGATTTCCTTAGCTTCCTTATACATAGGATCACTAGCATAGGACTGACGGAGATCAGAGAATGTAACACCTTCCTTGATAGGTGATCCATCAGGCATCTCGCCGTCGAATCCCTTAGGAATGAATACTTCCTGCTCGAATATACGATAGAGTGAACCATTGTGCTCTTCGTAAGCGATACCCTTATCATCACGAGCTGTGTTCCACTGAGCGCTCATGAGCCTGTTAGCAAGATAGAGACCCTTAGCAGCGAGCTCTGTGTTGTCATCCTTCTGTGCTGCTGCAGCATCTACGCCGTTTGCAGCTGCGAAGTAGATAAGTGTATTACAGAGTGAGGATACACATCCAACGTCGCTCTGGCCATAAGCTGTGATCGTACATGTAAGACCATCATTAGCCTTAGCGTCATACTTATTATTCCATGTAGCAGGCTTACCAGACCAGTCGAGTGAAGCAGGAATAGCATAAGCCATCTCGTTTCCATCCTTGTCTGTGTAATCAAACTCAGTATTGTCGATGAACCATGTAACCCATCTTGTAAGGAGAGTCTCGAGAGCTTCTTCAAGTGAGAGGCCGCCGAATGTATCCTTAGAAAGATCACCATTCTTCTTTACATAGTAGTAAAGTTCTGCAAGACGCTGAGTAGACCATACCTGGTTACCGATCCAGTGGTTTGAACCTGGGTCAGCATAAACAGGATGCTCAACGTAGCACATATCGTAGAAGAGCGGATCGCTTGAGTCATACTTCTGGTACTGGCCGCCCTTGGAGTTTGTACAACCACCAGCAAACGGGCCATCCTTGGACTGGAGCCAGAGGTAGAACTCGATCTGTCTCTTGAAAGATTCCTTATAGTCAGCAACAGCATCAGATGCCTTCATTGCCTTGCTCATTACTGGATCATAAGCGAGAGCATAAGCAGCGAGAGGGTTCTGATAGAACTGATGTGAGTGTGAGCAGCCGATCTGGAATGCCCAGTCGTAGTTACCGCTCGGATTGTTCTCAGCATACCATGGGAATGTTGATCCGCCCCAAGCTGTATACCAAGCCATGAGGAAGTGCTGAGATGTGATTGAAGAATGTGAAGCAGACTCGCTGTCTGACTTAGCATCGATGCTCTGGCATCCGATTGCCTTATAGTACTTATCAAACATGTCGTTACGGCACTGGTCACCCATCTTAGCTGCGAGACCTGAGATCTCACCACAGTCAAGACCGTTCATGCTTGCAAAGTAAATAGCCTGGATAGCACGGTCCTCAGCGTCAGGAGCGTTTGTGAAGCTGTACTGAGGAGCAAGAGCGCCTTCCTTCTCCCAACCGTTGATAACTGCCTTGATACCAGTCATCTTATAGTGAGCATCATTTACAGACATACCGTACTTGAGCTCTTCGATACATCCCTGAGGAACTGTCTCGAAACAAGACTCCTGCTCACCACGCTGGAATGTATTGATGAATGTGAACTGACCCTTGCCGCCGCCGAACTTATACCAGTCTTCAACGTCAGCGAGCCAGTGCATGAGGTAGTAACCAGGGTCACTGCCGTATGCAGACTTGAAATCCTTGAAGATCGGGTTGTAAGCGTCAACACCGTTCTGCTTTGCAGGATATCCTGAAGGCTCAGGCTCTTCTGTTGTTGTATCAGCCTTTACCTTGCTGAGCTTCCAGAGTGAGCTGTAATCAATCTCGCCCTTTTCACCCTGGTATGCATTTGCAGACCAGCCAGGGATCATAGCCTCAAGAGTTTTCCAACCCTTCTGGAGATCACCAGTTGAACCGCTGATAACCTTCTTGGAAGCAAGTACATCGTGCATAGCTGTAATCCAAGCCATGTAAGACATAGCCTCAGATGTTGTCTCATGACCGTAGTCAGGAGCCTCAACACAGAGAGTCTCGATTACGTGGTAAGGAATACCGAATGAACCGGAACCATTGTTGTTCTTGCTGAGATAGCCGTTCTTTTCACCATTTGTGATAACATCATCATAGAGTGACTCGAACATCTTAGCGTATGACTCGTTTGCACCGCCTTCAGTTGCATACTTGTTCTCAGCAGCTGAAGCAAATGTAGGAACGATAGCTGAAGCGGACATTGCAGCAGCAAGTACGCCGGCACAGAGTGCCTTGTTCTTTTTGCTTATCATTGTTTTTTAACCCCTCTCATAAAATATTGGTTTAAAAATGGATAAAAGCTTTTCCCATCTTCTCAAGATGGGAACGAATACGAAAATACTTCGTATGCTGTGTGGAACTTCACGAAGTCAACACACAATTCTCAAACTATTTTCATATCAATTATATTCTACTTTTCTAAACGTGTCAACAGTTTGAATTGTTTTCACTTTTTGCCTCTTGCTTTTTTGTTGCAATGCACACATACCTGGTTTCTTTTTTGTACAATTTGCCCACCTATCCAAAACAGCAAAAACAACTAGTATGAATCTATAATTAATAAATTAATTGTTTTTATCATATGCGTGATATGCTTGATTTTACGCCAAATCCCCCTCACTGCACCCTACTGTAAATGGCTGGTTATTTAACGGTTTGTTCATAAGTTATTCACGTGTTTTACACACTATTCTGTAATAATAAGCAGGTATGATGTGAGAGTATACCCTCATACTTTATATCTGCATCCTATACTATTATATAGAAAGGAGCACCTCATGATCACTATTGAAAAACTCACAAAGTATTACGGCAGCAACCGTGCCGTGAACAATATTAGCTTTACGATAAACGATAATGAGATACTCGGATTTCTCGGGCCCAACGGAGCCGGTAAATCCACCACTATGAACATGATTGCCGGTTACCTCCCGATGACTGCCGGCAAAGTGACCATCTTCGGCAGTGATATCACAAAAGAACCGGTCGCTGCCAAGAAAAACATCGGATATCTTCCGGAGATTCCCCCTGTGTACCCCGATATGCGCGTAACAGAATACCTCTCATTCTGTGCCGGACTTAAGCGTATCAAATTCTCCGAGCGAAAAGATGAGATCGCTCGTGTTATGAAACTTCTCAAAATTGAAGATGTTCAGCACAAGCTCATCAAAAACCTCTCAAAAGGTTACAAGCAGCGTGTCGGATTTGCACAGGCACTGCTTGGTAACCCGAAATTTCTTATTCTTGACGAGCCTACTGTCGGACTTGATCCTAATCAGGTAATCGAAGTTAGAAACATAATTAAGGATCTCAAAAAAGACCATTCTGTCATCTTCAGCTCTCATATCCTCTCAGAGGTCAGTGCTGTCTGTGACAGAGTAGTTATCATAAACAAGGGTGACATCAAGGCAATCGACACTATTGAAAACCTTGAGAAGACACTTGGCGGAAACCTGACGCTTCATATCAAGGTTAAAGGCGACCGCACTAAGACATCCAACATCATCGAACTCACTGAAGGCGTACAGGAGATCATTTCCATCGACGCTGAAGGAAACGACTTCTTCTCATTCGCCGTCAAGCTCAAGGAAGGTGCGGGAGATGATACAAAGAACGCTATTATGTCTGAGCTTATAAAGCACAATATTCAGATTTCCGAGATATTCACTGAAAAGCCTGATCTTGAAGCTGTTTTCGTAGACATGATAAACAAGTCTTCAGACAAGCACGGTCTGCAGGATCTCCTTGATGAATTAGGACCTGCCACAGAATCTGAAAGCAGTGAGGAAACTGATACAGAAGACGAAAAGGAGGACGATAAATAATGTTTTCTATTTATAAAAAGGAACTGCAGTCGTTCTTCTACACTCCGTTTGCTTATGTCATGACAGCATTGTTTATGTTCCTGTTCACGCTCATGTTCAACAATGCTCTTGGAAACCTGGAACAGCCTATCCTTCAGTTTACATTTCCCGACATATTCTACAATGTCATTTTCTTCTTTATTTTTCTGATTCCGATACTCACAATGAGAACATTCGCAGATGAAAGAAAATTCGGTACGGAAGTACTTCTGATGACCTCCCCTGTCGGAGTTCTTCAGATAATCCTTGGCAAATACCTTGCCAATATAACTGTATTCCTGTTCATGATCGCAGGATCCGCATTCTTCCCGATCTTCACTTATCTGAACGGAACACTCATCCTTAATCAGCTAATATGTGCATACATCGGCTTCTTTGCATGGGGAGCAATGTTCATAGCTGTTGGAATGCTTGTATCAAGTTTCACTGAAAATTCAATTATTGCTGCTATTATCGGTGAAATAATAATGTTCGTATTCCTGTTCATTGACGACTTCTCACGTACTGATTTCATTATGCAGTATCCGAAGCTACAGTCATTCCTGTACGCATTCGCAGCACAGCCAAGATTCGCTTACTTCTCGCAGGGTTTCATCAGACTCTCAGACCTCGTATTCTTTGCCTCTGCGATAATCATCTGTCTCTCATGGAACTATATCGCCATTGAGAGAAGACGCTGGAAAAGGGGGTAAGCTGAAATGGAAAAGAAAAAATTTGATTTCTCGGGTGCGTTCGCTATCGTACTTGCGATACTCATCCTGCTTATATTCATACCGATCAACATGATATTCGCTTATCGTGACAAGGTATTCGACATGACCCCATCTGGCCAGTATACTCTCAATCCGATAACCAAGGACCTTCTTGAAAGAACATCTGATAAGAAGATAGATGTATACTTCCTTTCTCAGCTCAATGATCTTCAGGAAGTTCCGAAATATCTTCCTCTCTATCACACTCTTACCGAGCTTGAGAAACATGACAATATCACACTCACCTGCTTCGATCCAAATAAGGATGTTGAAATGGCTCAGAGTCTGGATCCGTCAGGAACACTCAGTGTCAATCCTGCAGACATCTTTATCAAATGTGACGGTATAACAAAGAAGGTCTCTTTCATAAGATGTTTCCCAACCGACTCAAATGATATTCTCATGTATGAAGGTGAGGAACTGATTGCAGGTGCTATCGAACTCTGCACAAGCGGAAGTCTACCGACAGTTTACTTCCTCTCCGGCTATGGCAAAACAACACTTGCTGATTACAGCAATTATGCAGACGCTATAAAAACCGACAACTACAATGTTGAAGAGCTTGACCTCAGCACTGTTGAGGATATTCCGGACAACGCAGCAATCCTTTATCTTGTTGCACCGCAGAAGGATATATCCGATTCAGACTATAACAAGCTCAAGGCTTATACCGATAATGGCGGCGCACTCTCAATTATAATTCCTCCATGTGATACAAAGGGCAGATTCAAGAACATTGAACTGCTGCTCGCTCAGTTCGAGCTTGGTATGCATTATAATACCATTACTGAAAGAAGCTCCATGCTCCAGGCTAATGTTGTCCTTGCAAGCAACGCACTCACTGAGGACATGATCTACGCAACTCAGGACGATTCAGCGCTAATCACCGCACGCGACAAAATACTTGAGAGATTCGTCAAGGTGTCTTATCCATATCCTAATTCTGAATCCACTGTAGATCTCACAACAGATCTAAATAGTAAAATTCAGGACAGCGACGCAGGTATTTATCCATATGTTTCCAACACAAGAAGTTTCTTTGAAACTATCTCTTCAGGAGAGCAGATAGAGAAGTTCTCCATTATCGAAAACTTGACTCTCGAACAGAACAGCAGTTCTTATACGACTGTCAGCACACCTATGGGTGGCGATGATGACACAGCCGAAGTTGCTGAAAGCGTTTCCAACTCACCGCTTGTATTCGGATACTACTCCTACAACAAGCAGACAGGTGCTAAACTCTTCCTCATCGGAACCGATGACGCCATCAGCAATGACAGATGGACAATGGCAACCACCGGCACAAGAATGCTGACCCTTTTCTCTAACACATGGCTTTACAACAGCGATATTGATATGGGAATAGGCGCTAAGTCCAACTCTTATGATACACTAACATTTGAGGATTCAAATGAAGCTTCACGTACAATCAAGCTTTTCTTCATAATCCCCGCAGTTTTTCTTGTTGCAGGTCTCGCAGTATGGCTTAAAAGGAGATACGCTTAATGAAAAAAGGTATTATCGCAGTCATAGGCCTTGTTACCGCTGCAGCTTTATCAGCAGGCGCATTTTTATACGTTCAGGACTCAGATAAAAAAGACAAGGATAAAAAGTCAAAGGAACTTGCTGAGAATCAGCTATTTGACCTTGATGCCAATGCGATTGGTTCAATAGAAATAAAGAGTTCAGAAGGTATTTATTCGCTAAAACGTGACGGAGAAAAATGGATCAACACTCCGGATTCAGATAACACTTTCAATGTCGCACAATCAACCGCACAGCTTATATGTACTACTCTGAGCGACCTTGAAGCCGATACCAACTACGGCGAAGCTGACAAGGAAAGCAAAGAAAAATATGGTCTTGATGATCCATATGTCATCACTGTCAGCGACGGTAACCAGAACTATACTCTCAATATCGGTGATGCAAGTCCTACAGGCAATTATTACTATGCTATGGTTGATGGTAAGAATAAGATATATGCAGTCCAATCAGCTGAGATAGACTCTCTTCTCATTTCAAGATTTGATTTGATTGACAGCAAAATCATTCCATACGCAGCTGAAGAGATTTCCAGAATCACAGTTAAACGTGACGGAAAGATTGTATATGATCTGACACTTGATTCTGCATCCGGGCTCTGGGAACTTCCTGATAAATATGAACTTCTCACTGTCAATCAGACTCGTCCTTCAACTATGGTAACAGTACTGACACGTCTGTCTGCAGAGCAGCTCCTTGAGGAAAACGTTACTGACCTTTCAAAATACGGACTAGATAAACCGTACGCCGAACTTACCGTCAGCAGCAACGATGGTACATCACGCACGCTCGTTCTGAGCCATTACGGCCGAGACGCTGCAAAGATGACTCACATCCTCAACAAAGACACAGGTCTTGTAGGGCTTTACTATACGAGTGATCTCGACTTCATCGAATACGACATATTTGATATAATAATGCAGAATGTCGAAAGCGCTAATCTATACAGAATAAGCGAATTTGAATTCAGCTGTGATGAAGCCGAAGATAAGTTTACTGTTGATGTAACAAATAATAAGGCTGAGTGCCGCGGCATTGACATCGACCTTGAAAAAGCTGATATAAAGAATATGTTTATAAGCTTCTACAACACATTCTCATACATCAGCATTACATCTACCGATGTAGAAGCAACTCCCCAATTATCCGATCCTGTGCTTTCTGCTAAATATATATTTGATGACGGCGAAGATGCTAAGGTTGATCTTGTTTCAACCGGTGAAGGATCTGACTGTTATGTATTCTTCAATGACAAATATACAGGCACGATCACAAGCGCTGATTTCATATCAGGCAACAGTTCAATGATGTCAGAATACAAAACTTTCTGCGAACTTGCCGGACTTGAACCTAATCTCAAATAATTATTATATCGCAGCTCCCGTTCTTTTGGGAACTGCGATTTTTTTGCATTCTTACTCCTTCGTAATGAAAAAAACAAAAAGCAGCTTAAGATGATACGCTCTTTACTTTCCCAGGCTTGATGTGATATAATTGAAAAAATAAAGAGTAAGCTCACTTCGCTAAATTGGAATTTGACGAGGATATGATTATAATGAAATTAGAAAATGCAGAACTGAAACATATCGAAAGAATCGTGGCTATATCAAAGGCTGCGTTTGATAGCGATATTAATGTTGGTGCTTCCGAAGCAGGTGGACCTCCTGATTATGATTCCATTCCATGGCACATTCAGATGAAAAATGAAGGACATTTGCTACAGGTAGTCATAGATGGAGAAATCGCTGGTGGTGCAATTCTATTTTTGGACAAAGACAGCGAATCATTGTACATTGGCAGAATATTTCTAGACCCAGTTCACTATCGGAAAGGATATGGCCTTTCCTTGATGAAAATGGTAGAAACCTTCTATCCTGGTATCAAGAAAATCAAACTTGATACACCTCTTTGGAATGTAAGAACGAATGCTTTTTATAAAAAGCTGGGGTATTGTGAAGTGAAACGAGATAAGGAGTCTGCTTACTACCAAAAAGAATTTGATTGACAAATTCTGATTTTCAACAGAATAATTACAAGATATTGCGAGGAGCGATTCTATGGATATACTGAGTTGTAACTGTATTTCTCCAGAAGATAAACTTTATGAGTTTGATAAGATAAGATTTTGCTACAGGCCGCAAATCACGTTTTTTTTACTCACCTTGATGATGTTATCATAGCTGGAATGCTCAATCAGGATTGGGTATGGTGGCTTTCTGTCACTAATATCAGTAATGAAGATGAAATAAGACAGATCTTTTATTACATTTCCAATCAGGTTCATTCCGAAGGAATAAGAATTAATAGTGTGATTCATCGAACAAATTATTCAGAAGAACAGCTCAAACACTGCCTTTATACATTTCCTCAGACCGCCGATGATATTTTTGAGTATTATCATAGGATCAAGATCAGCATATCAGAAACGGAAAAGGGCGGTAAATACTACGGAATACAGAATTATAACTACCTTACACCCGAATATGCCGCCTCTCCGAAATATGTGCCAAGTCCGCGTGATCGCTTTATCAATGTTTATTACGCCGATGATAACAATATCATCATTGTTGGTGTCGCAGATAACAATTTCATCTATTGGCTATCTGTCACTAAGATAAATAATAAGGTTAATCTCGCTATACTTGATTGGCTGAATATTTGCGTGCCAACCTTATTCGAGTCTATGGGATTTGCCATTAAGAGGACGAAATACACATATGAACAAGTGATGTCATTTCACTGTGCAAAGGTCAATGAAATTAATGACATCATTCAGCAGAAAAAGCTCGCTTTGAAAAAAAGTCAAACAGAAAACGATGATGGAAATATACTTCAAAAACTGCAGAGTTATCGCAAAAGATTCTCAAAATGCAGTGGAAACCCTAGAAGAGATTACGCAAGGCACAAAGTGATGATCCAGGAGATAAAGGCAAAAAGCTATCTGCGTGGATCAGATGATCCTAAAGTCAGAGAACTGTATAACGAAGTTGACCGGTTATGCTCGAAAATCTATAATGATTATATGACAGAAATTCATTAATAGCGGAATAACATGAAGACTTATGTTATGTCTCAAATCGAACTAATTGACATAAACACCTACAAGGGAATTAAAAACATCACGAAGAAAGTCTAAAGATAATTCATCATGCTTTGGAGGAGGTAAGAGATGATTATAAAACAAAAATCAGAGTGACAAAACTCCGTTTATAATTTATTTTCTCAGGAGAAACTATGGATAAAAAAAGATTTTTTAATCGCTGGACAGTCATTGTTGGATTTACTCTTATATGCTGTCTTCTTTGGGGAAGCGCATTCCCCTGCATAAAGATTGGCTACAGACTTTTCAATATCAGTTCCGGCAGTACATCATCCCAGATATTCTTCGCAGGAATGAGATTCCTGACTGCTGGAATAATGGCAGCAGCTGCAGGAAGCATTGCTGAAAAACATCTTCTTGTCCCTAAAAAGGAAGACATACCTCGTGTATGTCTTCTTTCACTGTTTCAGACCATTCTGCAGTATACCTTCTTCTATATCGGACTGTCACACACTACAGGAATGAAAAGCTCTATAATAACTGCTTCCAATGTATTTCTTTCCATACTTGTATCAGCCCTTGTATTCCATTCAGAAAAGCTGACAGCACGCAAGCTCATCGGATGTGCTGTCGGTTTTGCAGGAGTGATTCTTATCAATCTAACAGGTAGCAATGATATGAGCCTAAGTTTTCTCGGAGAGGGAATGGTATTCCTTTCTGCCCTTTCATACGCATTTTCCGCTTCTGTTACAAAGAAATACTCACGGACATCAGATCCTGTTATGCTCAGCAGCTGGCAGTTCATAATCGGAGGGACATTTATGATTTCAGTCGGAGCACTTTCAGGGGGAATAATCAGCAGAGCCGGAACAGGCGGAATAGGAATGCTTCTCTATCTTGCTTTTATATCCGCTGCTGCATTTTCACTGTGGAGCCTGTTACTAAAATATAATCCGGTCTCATCAGTGTCAGTATTCGGCTTCATGAACCCGGTCTTCGGAGTAATTCTCTCCGCTCTGCTGCTATCAGAAAGATCCCCTGCCGGACCACTCAGAACTATTTTCTCTCTTTTGCTGGTCGTTGCCGGCATTGTAATTGTCAATATCAATTCATTTATGAAAAAGGAAGGAGCAGATAAATAGTTTCCTAGTAACAAAAGCTTCCAAATGAAAAAGCTACATTTCTATTAATTTCAATAGTCAATCTCTATAATTTGAATAATACATCTGCGAAGTTCTTTGACCATGTAATATAAAAAGGGTTACAGCTTCTGTAACAATTATTGACTTTATTTTCTTGTGTGCTATAATCTCACAGGAGGCTGTTCAAGACAGAAATATTGCCGAATGGCCTAATAACAGGAATAACAAAGGAGACTAATATGAAAAAGATCATAGCTTTAAGCGCAGTAATTGCAATTATGACTGCATTTGCAAGCTGTTCAGACAAGGAGACAGCTGATAATTCTTCCTCCAAAGAGACTACAACAGCAGCTACAACTGTAACTACTGAAAATGAGGCAACAACTGCTGAACAGACAACTGAATCCGAAGAAATATCAACCACTGAAGAAAGCACGACAGAAACTAAAGCTTCAGACGAAAATGTTCAGGAATACAAAGAAGCAGCTATTGAACTGATGAAAGCCATGACAGCTGCTGAAAAACTCGGAAGTGGTATAGTTTCCTGTGACGGAAATCAAACTCTTTCCACAGATGCTAATTACTTCAAAGTTACTGACACAACTATCGACTCATACGATATTTCTTCTCTGGAAAAAATAAAGACTTTCCTTTCTGATCATTTCTCAGGAGAATTCTACAATAGAGAAGCTTACCTTGTAGAAGGAGAAGATCCGTTCTTTACTGAAGGGGATGACGGTCTCTACTCTCACCTCGGAGGCAGAGCATTTATCTACGGCTGGGACAAATTTGAGCCAGAGATAATCTCAACAGGCGATAATGAGTTTACAGCAAGAGCTGAGTATGAACTTACAAACGGTTTAACTCAGGTCGATATGCATATCATCAAGAACGACGACACATGGCGCGTCGACAGTGTTGTAGAAACACCCTTAAACTAATAGAAAGCTCCAAATAACACACATACTCAAAGTAAGAGCCGCCATATACTGGCGGCTTTGCTTTTTTCTCGAATATCATCTCAAGCCATTACAAAATATCACAAAATATCAGGATAAAAAATGATTGTTTTCTCCTTGATTTTTGAAGGCTTTTGATTTATAATAATAATGTATTTGTTTTTTATGGAGGAGAGTTTTTATGTCCGATCTGAAAATTGGTTTTGACAACGAAAAATACTTAAAAATGCAGTCTGAGCACATCCGTCAGCGCATCGATCAGTTTGGCGACAAGCTATATCTTGAATTTGGCGGCAAGCTCTTTGATGATTTCCACGCATCACGTGTACTTCCCGGCTTCAAACCCGACAGTAAGCTTCAGATGCTTCTTCAGCTCAAAGATGAGGCAGAGATCGTTATCGTCATCAACTCTGATGATATCGAAAAAAACAAGGTACGCGGCGACTTAGGTATTACTTATGATGTAGATGTCATCCGTCTTTACAACGTTTTCACCAAGATCGGTCTATATGTCAGCAGCGTAGTCCTCACTCGCTATGATAATCAGCCTACAGCAATTGCTTTTCAGAACAGATTAGAAGCTCTCGGAATTAAGGTTTACCACCATTTCAGCATCAAAGGATATCCATCAAATCTCCAGCAGATAATCAGTGAAGATGGATATGGTAAAAATGATTATATCGAAACATCCCGCCGCCTTGTAGTTATCACAGCCCCCGGTCCCGGAAGCGGAAAAATGGCTACATGTCTTTCTCAGCTCTATCATGAGCATAAACGCGGCAGAAATGCCGGTTACGCAAAATTCGAGACATTCCCTATCTGGAATCTTCCTCTCCGCCACCCCGTAAATATTGCATATGAGGCTGCTACCGCAGACCTTAATGATGTCAATATGATTGATCCGTTCCATCTTGAGGCTTACGGAAAAACAACCATCAACTACAACCGTGATGTCGAGATTTTCCCTGTTCTCAATACGATGTTCGAGAAGATCCTCGGCCAGTCACCATATAAGTCACCTACTGATATGGGTGTTAATATGGCTGGAAACTGTATCATTGATGATGAGGTTACCTGCAAAGCAGCTTGTGATGAAATAATCCGCCGATACTACATTGCGCTCTGTGACAGAAAGAAAGGTCTCATTTCAGACGATGAAGTCATGAAACTTGAGATCCTTATGAAACAGGCAAATGTTACTACAGAAGACAGAAAAGTCGTTGCAGCAGCTCTAGCCAAGGAAGAGGCAACAGATGCACCTGCAGCCGCTATGGAGCTTCCTGACGGTACTATTCTCACCGGCAGAACATCAGAGCTTCTTGGTGCTGTATCAGCGCTTCTGCTAAACGCACTCAAGCACTTCGCTGGTCTTGATGACGAGATACTGCTTATGTCTCCACATGTAATCGAGCCGATTATGGACCTTAAAGTTAATCATCTCGGAAATACTAACCCGAGAATACATACCGATGAAACCCTTCTTGCTCTCTCAATCTGTGCAACAACAGATGAAAATGCTGAGAAAGCAATGCAGCAGATATCCAAACTGCGTGGATGCGAAGTTCACTCAACGGTTATTCTCTCACCAGTAGATGAACGCATCTTCAAGAGACTCGGAATCAATCTTACCTGCGAACCAAAATACAGTAAATAAGTGATGCTTTCATCACGGAGGTATCGACTAAGTCACATAAAAAAAGCCCAAGCAGAGTCCAAATGAGAGGGTTATCCCGCCCAAGCCTGAGCAGATAACGACAATGTCAGAGCTTATCGAAAACTCCAAGAAAACAGGACACGATTATGACTTTTTTGACAATGAATGCGGCTGGGACGTCTAGCAGAAAGGCGACCGATTCTATGCGGATTACGCATAAGAGGAAATGTCAGGAACAGAAAGATCTTCAGCAGTGAGCAAGCTGCTGTTGACTACATCCGCAGTAAGACAAAGGGCTAAATCAAACACCCAAAACATCATTATCTCCGCGATAGTTTTCATATTTGTAAAATCGACATCACTTTTTGCGTTTAAAGCAGCAAAAAATTATGAAATCCGACAAAGTTAAAAAAATGGGTTGACAAATCATCAACAATGGACTATAATAGCATTGTAAACAGCAAGGGAGCTGCGGACCACAGGTCTGCAGTTCCCTTTTTTGGTTTTATAGCGCTAATTCCATACACAAAGGGGTGTATGATGTACTGAGTTATCAGTGTGTCATATGCCCCTTTGAATTTTATGCTGTGATTTTTCAAGGAGGTATTTCTATGGACTCTCAGACGATCTTACAACAAGCCATGGACGGGACAAATGGTATAGTCTTTGGCGTATGGTTCCTTATAGGCGCTGCTCTTGTATTCTTCATGCAGGCAGGATTTGCGATGGTGGAGACAGGCTTCACCCGCGCAAAGAACGCAGGCAATATCATCATGAAGAACTTGATGGACTTCTGTATCGGTACAGTAGTTTTCATTGTTATAGGCTTCGGTCTTCTTTTTGGTGAAGACCTCGTCGGTATAATCGGAAAGCCTGGATTTGACATCTTCACTTCCTACGGCTCATTCGATTGGTCGAACTTCGTGTTCAACCTTGTATTCTGCGCAACGACAGCTACTATCGTTTCAGGCGCAATGGCTGAACGTACAAAGTTCCTGTCATACTGTGTTTACTCAGCTATCATCAGTGCAGTCGTTTATCCTATCGAGGCTCACTGGGGGTGGGGCGGCGGCTGGCTGAGCCAGTGGGGCTTCCACGACTTCGCAGGCTCCGCACACATCCACATGGTCGGCGGTATCGCAGCTCTCGTAGGTGCGGCTATACTCGGACCCAGAATCGGTAAATTCCACAAGACCAAGGACGGCGAGACTAAGGTAAACGCTATTCCCGGTCACAACCTTACAATTGGTGCTCTCGGCTGCTTTATCCTCTGGTTCGGCTGGTACGGCTTCAACGGTGCAGCTTGTACATCTATCGACCAGCTCGGTTCCGTATTCCTCACGACCACAGTTGCTCCTGCAGTTGCAACTGTTGTATGCATGATCTTCACATGGGTAAAATACGGCAAGCCCGATGTTTCAATGTGTCTTAACGCTTCACTAGCAGGTCTCGTTGGTATCACAGCTCCCTGTGACGTAACAGACTGCCTCGGCGCTACAGTAGTAGGCGTCGTTTCAGGACTTCTCGTATGCTTCGGCGTATGGTTCCTCGACTATGTGCTCCACATCGACGACCCCGTTGGTGCAGTTGCAGTTCATATGATGAACGGTATATGGGGCACTATCGCAGTCGGACTCCTTGCTAACCCCGAGGTTCCCGGCTACTCACTGGTAGACCAGAACGGCGACCAGCTCGCAGGTCTTTTCTACGGTGGCGGATTTGGTCTGCTCGGCAGACAGCTCACAGGCTTTGTCGCTATCGCATTGTTCACAGCAATTTCAATGGTAATCGTATTCTTTGCCATTAAAAAGACTATTGGTCTCCGCGCTTCCGAGCAGGAAGAGATCATCGGTCTCGACATTACAGAGCACGGTCTTATTTCCTCTTATGCTGACTTCGCTCCCGCACTTTCTGACATCGGCATGAAGGGCTACACAAAGGACGACGCAAAGAGCGTTCAGAAGGTCGGCACTCCCGAGGCTCCCGCAGTACCCGTTGACGAAGCTATAGAGGTCAAAAACTACTCCGCTCCCGCTCCCGACGGCACTCCCAAGATGACGAACATCGTCGTTATCTTCAAGCAGCAGAAGCTCCAGCAGTTCATCGAGGCTATGGAGTCTATCGACGTAAAGGGTATCACAGTAACGAACGTTCTCGGCTGCGGAATGCAGAACGGTCAGACAAACTACTATCGTGGTACTACAGTTGAGATGAACCTGCTGCCCAAGGTAAAGGCTGAGATCGTAGTTTGCGCAGTACCTGTTGAGAAGGTAGTCGCAGCAGCTAAGGCAGCTCTCTACACTGGCAACTACGGCGACGGCAAGATGTTCATTTACGACATCGAAAACGTAATCAAGATACGTACAGGCGAGGAAGGCTACAACGCTCTCCACGACTCGGCTGAATGGGAAAAGGCATAACATGACAGTGGCGCTGCGGATAATGATATCCGCAGCTGACCACGTATCAATAATACTGGGAGGTAATTACAATGGAAAAGGTTATAGATTATTTTGGCTCAATGGTATTTGATGATAGAATAATGAAAGCTACGCTTTCAGATAAAGTTTACAGATCACTGAAAAGAACGATAGACAAGGGTACTCCGCTTGATATATCCGTTGCAAATGCTGTAGCAGCTGCAATGAAGGAATGGGCAATAGAAAAAGGAGCAACTCATTATACACACTGGTTCCAGCCAATGACTGGTGTTACTGCTGAAAAGCACGACAGCTTTATTTCTCCTGCTCCGGACGGACGTGTTATTATGGAGTTCTCAGGAAAAGAACTCATCAAAGGTGAGCCAGACGCTTCATCTTTTCCTTCAGGAGGCCTTCGTGCTACATTTGAAGCAAGAGGTTATACAGCTTGGGATCCGACTTCATATGCTTTCATAAAGGACGGAACCCTATATATCCCAACAGCATTCTGCTCATATACAGGTGAAGCTCTCGATAAGAAAGTTCCTCTTCTTCGTTCTATGGAAGCGCTCAACAAGCAGGCTATCCGTATCCTGAAGCTGTTCGGAAACACTAGTGTCAAGAGTGTTAAGACATCTGTTGGTCCTGAGCAGGAATACTTCCTGGTTGACCGTGAAATGTGGAAGCAGCGTAAGGATCTTATCATGACAGGCCGTACTCTCTTCGGTGCTATGCCTCCGAAGGGTCAGGAAATGGATGATCACTACTTCGGTTCTATCAAGCCTCGTGTAGCAGAATACATGGCTGATCTTGATAAGGAACTTTGGAAGCTTGGAATTCTCGCTAAGACAAAGCATAACGAAGTTGCTCCTGCTCAGCATGAGCTTGCACCAATCTATGATACTACAAATATAGCAGCAGACCACAACCAGCTGACTATGGAAGTAATGCAGAAAGTAGCACTTCGCCATGGTCTAGTTTGTCTGCTTCACGAGAAGCCGTTTGCTGGTGTCAACGGATCAGGTAAACATAACAACTGGTCAATCTCAACTGATCAGGGTGAGAATCTACTCTCCCCCGGTGAAACTCCGGCTGAAAACGCACAGTTCCTGCTTTTCCTTGCCGCAGTTATAAAGGCTGTTGATGATTATCAGGATCTTCTCAGACTTTCAGTAGCTACTGCTGGAAACGATCACCGCCTTGGTGCTAACGAAGCCCCTCCTGCTGTTATTTCTATCTTCCTCGGAGATGAACTTACTGCTGTTCTAGACGCTATCGAAAAGGATAAGCCATACGGTGGCACAAAGAAAGAAAAGATGCAGCTTGGTGTTGATGTTCTTCCTAAGTTCAGTAAGGACAGCACTGACCGAAACAGAAC
>JAGCYM010000095.1 GCA_017960805.1 Ruminococcus sp. | reverse complement strand
TGCATTGAATATTTTAAGAAAAAGTAGTGTTGTGGACTTATCAGTCCTATACAGTAGTGGCGAAGTGGACACGCCTGTAAGAATAAGGGTTGCCTGATTTTCAGGTGGAAACTTAAATACCAACCTTCTTACGAAGCCCCCCACCTCTTTAAGGTGGGGGAGAGTTCACCATCATTTAATACCAAGCAATCGTACCGCTTTCTTTATTACAATCAATGTCATATAAAGCATGGGTTGCATAGAAGGAATCGAAGTCATCGGCAGAATGCTTTATTATTTTGCCGCGCCCATTTACAAATTCCACAATTCCAACATCGCCCTTGCCTTCAGGATAGAATTCATACCGCATGACATTTTCATCTTTATAAATTCTTTTGTACTTAAGCATAACCTGTTCTCCTTTCCTCTTCCATTTGCTTGCTGTCGGTACGGTCCTGCACATCATATTTCACGCATTCGGCGCACTTCCCCATATTTCGCCACTCAGACACGAGTGACGATTATTATTTTATCTATCGGAACATCAAACATATCCGCAAGTATTATCAGATTATCAATAGTAGGTACAGCGTCCCCACGCATCCACTTGAATATAGCCTGTGGAGTATTGAAACCGCATCTTGCCTGCACATCAGATATTTTGAAACCTTTGGATTTGATGATATTCTTGATATTATTACCTGTTGCCTTTACATCAATCACCGGCATCGTGAGCATCTCCTTTCCTTGAATTATGATTTCAGACATAGAAAAAACACCGCCTGCTTACATACAGACGGTGTTTATCATTTGTATGGATCACAACACAAAGAAAGTGCGTTTCCGAAATGACTATCCACTACGTTTATCTGTATGCAGCACAAATAGAGCCTCTTCACTCTCGTGATAGAAACTTACTTCATAATGTTCGCTATACAGATAGACCATAGTAAACTGTCTCATTTCGGGTAACTCCTTTCGTAATTATTCTTGATACAGTGGTCGCTCTCGACCGTTCCTGTTCTGACTTTACCTGTATTATATCATAGCTTTTCGGAAAAAGCAAGTAAACCACAGGTATATTATAAAAATAGCAATGTACATTTTCTGCACATTACTATGAGTTGTTGTATTATTTACAACAACTGAAAAATGAACAGTTGCAAAAAACGCAACTGTTCCTGCTAAAATGAGTTGCCGCATATTTTGCGATAACTGACAACAGCTCACATCCACACTGACAGGAGCTGTTTTTTTGTTGAAAAACGCCCCCAAATATGATATAATTATGGAAACTATCGGAAAGGAGCCGCGGCTACTATGATAATACTGATAACAGGCGCTTCGCATACAGGGAAAACGCTTCTCGCGCAGAAACTGCTTGAAAAATACAAGTACCCTTACCTGTCTATCGACCACCTTAAAATGGGACTTATAAGAAGCGGTCAGACCGAGCTCACTCCCTATGACGACGACAAGCTGACGGCATACCTCTGGAATATCCTGAAAGAGATGATAAAGACTGCCATTGAAAACGAACAGGATCTCATAATCGAGGGCTGCTATATCCCCTTTGACTGGAAGAACAGCTTTGACGCCGACTATCTGTCGCAGATAAAATACATCTGCCTTGTTATGAGTGAAAGCTACATAACCAGCCATTTCAGCGACATTGTCAGCTTCGGGAACGCTATCGAGAAAAGGCTCTCCAATGACATCAGTATTGAGGATATAATACAGGACAATCAGGAATATCTCCGCGGCTGTATCAGTTACGGACTTGATTATTACCTTATAAATGAAGAATACGACTTGGCGAGGTGCTGTATATGACCAACCCATGGGAAGAAATAAGTCTTGACGACTACGAAAAGCACATGAGCCTTGATTCTGTGCGGCAGCTTCAGGCAATTGATGCCATAATGAAGGAACAGTTCGCCGCCTACCCTGTGGAGACTGCCGCAGTTCTGGGAGTTGCAGGCGGAAACGGACTTGAACACATCGACACCAACAAGTTCCGCACAGTCTACGGTGTGGACATCAATGCGGACTATCTCAGCGCGGTATCTCAGCGATATACTCAGCTTTCGGGAGTTCTGGAGTGCCTGCACATCGACCTTATAAACGAAGCAGAGAAGCTCCCACAGGCACAGCTTCTGATAGCGAACCTGCTTATCGAGTACATCGGCTATAGAGCGTTTCAGCGAGCAGTTTTGCAGACCGCTCCCGAGTATGTGTCCTGCGTGATACAGATAAATACAGACGCGGAGCAGTGGGTGTCGGAGTCGCCGTACCTGCGAGCTTTCGACAGGCTTGACGAGGTTCATCACCAGATGGAGGAAAAGGCACTCACGGCTGCCATGAAGGAAATAGGCTACTCGCTGATATTGCAGGAGTCCTATCCCCTGCCGAATGGAAAGGCACTGGTGAGATTAGATTTTCAAAAGAAAGGATGATTTTATGTTTATTCCGGAAATACCAAATAACAGTATAACAAAAGAGATAAAAAAACTGACTGCGTTATGTGAAAAAAAGATAGCCGAATATGGAGAAAACTCCTCATGGTTCAAACTACCGATGATTGAAAATGACATTCAGAAATGGGAAACTGAAAAAAAAATCAAACTTCCGGCTACATATAGGGAATGGTTACTTTTTTCTGAGGAATCATTGATCAGAAACGATCTGGCACATTTTTACAGACTTGATGATTTTAAATATAACGTGATAGATGTTTCTTCTGATCTAATAGTTATCGGAGAGATTTTCGGCGATGGCGAATTGATATGTTTATCAAAATCAAAAAACACTTTCTATATTTTTGACCATGGCGAATTAGAAGTACAAGAAGATTTTCGGGACATTTTAAAGGAAATAATACGCATATTGGACGAGAAAAGCTCTTTATCTCCAAAAATGCAGGACCTGTTAATGCAAATGGTCAGGGATAAAAAATAAGTATAAACCCACCTGACAACAAAAGCCACAAAATATCAGGACACCTCCCACCTACGAAATGGACATCGAGGCTTATCCCGACGGAGATATGCTGTCTTCCGACTACAAAAGCCGGATATGGATACCTGTTGTGAGTGAGTAAAACGCACATACAGCTTTGCCCCTGAACGTTTCAATTAACGCTCAGGGGCATTAACATCTGTTTTGCTTACTGAGATAAACAAATCAGTATTTATGTGAGAACCTGAATTAAATGAAGTTCACTTTCTCGTCTTCCTGTAAAAAACAAAACCGTCCTCTTCTTTTATGATCTGATACCCTAATTTTTCGTAAAAAGCGTTTGTCCGTACATTCCAGCTTGGAGTGTCAAGATCAAACTCCGCGGCAAATGGATAGTTCTTTTCTATGCACTCCATTAAACGAATTCCATAACCTTTTCTATGATAGACGCTGTCGATGAAAATTCTGCCAATGTACACACTGTTTTTTGTTTCATCCGGGAATATGACGGCTGCTCCCACAATATCTTTTCCTATCATTGCTTGATACAAATGCCCCTCTTGAGCCATCTGTTTATGCCATTCTACCGAATCATATCCGGGCGGACAGTCACCTTTTGCACCGCCGACATTTACGTCTGTTTCAAATGCTCTGACAGATATGTCTACAATTGTTTTTATCTGGTTTTCTTCTGCTGTAACAATATACATTCTACTTCCTCAATCGTCTTACAAATCTCGATTTATATTAGTAAACATTATACCATAGCATCACTGCCGTGTCAATAAAAGCTCTATAATACACAGGTTTTATATGAACACCGAGAAATTGCTTGCTATCCACACCGATCTATGCTATAATTGTAGAAAAATACCGACAGGGAGGTCTCACCACGCTTGATTTCATAACCATAAACGAACAAAGCAGTATCCGCGTTGACGAAGGAAAGATTATTTACTCCGACCCGTACAACATCAGAAACGCTGCTCACGATGCCGACATTATCCTCATCACACACAGCCACTTCGACCACTACTCCCCAGATGATATCCGCGAGGTGATGAAGTCCGACACTGTTATCGTCTGTCCGGACACTGTAAACGAGCCGAAGGAGCTTGGTCTGACCGTGAAGCAGGTCTCCGCAGGCGAGCAGTTTGAGGTCCTAGGTATCAGATTCGAGGCTGTTCCTGCGTACAATATAAGCAAGCCCTTCCACCCCAACTCCAACGGCTGGCTGGGATATATCATCGGCAGTCCCGACCACGGACGCATTTACATCGCAGGCGATACGGACATCACTCCCGACAACAAACAAGTGAAGTGCGACATTGCGCTCATTCCTGCCGGAGGAACTTACACTACCGATACTTTACAGGCTGCGGAGCTCGCTAACACTATCCGTCCGAAGTACGCGATACCTATCCACTACGGAACAGTGGTAGGAAGTCCCGCTGACGGAGAGAAGTTCCGAAAGGCTGTGAACAGCGGCATAGAGGTAGTTATAAAAATCTGATGATAAATATCGTGAACAGTAAGAAGGCAGCCATTGCGGCTGCCTTTTTCATTATATTTCGTACTTCTCAAGTTTCAGAAGGGCTGTCTTTTTATCCAAACCGCCTGCATAACCTGTCAGACTGCCGTCTGCTCCGACAACTCTATGACAGGGAATTATTATCGAGACGGGATTATGTCCGACGGCACTTCCGACTGCCTGAGCCGACATATGCTCAGCACCTTGCTGATTTGCGATGATATTTGCTATCTCGCCATAGGTCATTGTCTGTCCGTAAAGTATCGTAAGAAGTATGTCGTACACTGCCTTTCGGAACGGTGTTGTGTGCAGACTTATAGGCGGAGTGAAGCTCGGCTCTTTTCCGCTGAAATAAAAATCGAGCCAGTTGCAGGTCTGCGTAAATATCGGCAGCTCAGCTTCGGTGCTTTCCGATATGAGCTTATGAGGAAAGTATTTCTGCCCGTCGAACCATAAGCCTGTCAGTGCTTCACCGTCACTGGCGAGGGTGATACCGCCGAGGGGTGAAATATAGTGAAATATGTTATTCATTATATCTTACTTCTATCATATGTTTTTTAGTGTATATCTCGGACCTTCTCCGCCAATTGTTCCGTTAGGGACAAATCCGCACTTATCAAGCACTCGTTTTGAAGAAATATTATCTTCATTTGTTTCGGCTTCCAGAGCCGTAACATTTGGCTGTTTAAATGCCCATTCAGATACTGCTTTCACGGCTTCGGTTGCATAGCCATATCCCTGATACTCATCGTTGATACCATATCCTATCTCAGCGACACCATCAGGCGAAAGACCTTTGAAGCACAATTCACCGATATGCGTTCCGTTTTTCAACTCAATCATCCATATCGCATACCAATCCCACTGTTCGGAATGTTCAATGCAACCGTTCAGCATTTCGGTGTATGCAGCTTTAAGGACATCAACTGTTTGTGCTTCTATAAATGCTTCCATCTGCTCTTTTGAGGCAGGGTATATTTTCAAGCGTTCTGTTTCGACCATAGTAGTCTCCTTATGACTGTTATTATATCATACCTGATATCTGATCTGAAAATAATCAAGATAAGCCTTGAAACGGTCCTGTGCAGTCAGCACCGTATCCGTCAGCCAGCCGCGTTCCTGTTCCCAGTTCTTTAATCCACGATAGTAAAACATCTTCAAATCGTCGGTTATTATAAACGGAACTATGCCGTGGCGCAGGCACTCCTTCAGCATAATAAGCCTGCCGACTCTGCCGTTTCCGTCCTGAAATGGATGTATGGACTCAAACTGATGGTGGAAGTCAATTATATCTTCAAGCGCGATTTTTTTCAGGTCATTGTACTGTGATACGAGCTTTTTCATTCTTGCAGGCACTACATCGGGAGCAGCAGTCATTTCGCCGCCGACTTCATTAGCGAACTTTTTATACTTGCCAACTGCAAACCATTCCTTTCTGCTGTCGGCAGTACCTGTTTTCAGCATCTTGTGAAGCTCCTTGATAAAGGCTTCTGTAAGCGGCTTCTCAGCGTTTTCGATAACATAGTCTATACAGCGGAAGTGATTAACCGTTTCAACGATATCGTCGACGTTAACGGCTTCATTTTCAAAGCCGAAAGTGTTAGTCTCGAAGATATAGCGCGTCTGGTCGTGGGTTAGCTTGCTTCCCTCAATATGATTGGAATTATAGGTCAGCTCGATCTGTAACTTGTGATAGATACCACCGTGCTGATTACTGCTTTTCTGCTCTCTGAGAACCTCAAGCAGTGTCTCTGGACGTTTCAGTTTTCGGCGTCCCGGTCTGACAGCATCGGCAGGGATTTTCCAGGTTTTGCCGATAAGGACAGCACCTTCGATGCGTCTCTCCGCACAGTAGTTGCGGACTGTCCTTTCGGATATTCCCCATAATTCAGCTATTTCAGCAACGCTTTTGTATTCCATACTACCACCTCCGTAATTCTATTATATCATATTATCGGCAAGAAATCAATGATAATATATAGAAATTATTGCCGATAAAAACTATACCACAGGTTTACTTGACATTTCCGCAATGCCGTGATATAATGATGCCAACACAAGGGAAAAGCTCCCGGAATTCTTACTAACGAAAGGGTGAAAACAATGAACGCTATCATGAACAACGCTATGTCTGCATACATTTGTGCTTTTGATATCCAGCAGTCAAGCTATTTCTTCCAGCAGGAGGATAATGGCTCAGTTTTGCTGCGCACAGGACAGAAAAGTGCTTGTTCGGTCATCCTAAAAAGGTGAGCAGAGATAGTGTTGCATTGTAAACCATCTTCTGATAGAACATAGCCGTCTGTGTGCAGTATGAAACTCACACAGGCGGTTTTTATTATTCTATTCAGAAAGGTGGTTATTTTTATGCCCATAGCAGCTCCGACTATCGATATGATAGCAACAGGCGCAAACATCAGAGCTTTGATAAAAGGCAAAGGACTCAAGGTGGCTGATGTACAAACAGTATTCGGCTTCAACACGCCGCAAGCGATATTCAAGTGGATGAGAGGAGACGCTATGCCCTCTATCGACAACATAGTCATACTGGCACATATACTTGATGTGCCTATTGACGAGATAATTATAACTAATTAGACACTCCCGCCCATGTCGGGCGGGGTGAGATAATTCCGCTTCGTCTAATGGTAGGACATCTGCTTCTGACGCAGAAGATGTAAGTTCGATTCTTTCAGCGGGAACCAACGCAGAGCGGGCGCGCGCAGTTTCGCGGTTCATTTTTTCTGATTCGCAATTTTTTTACGCGCATTAAGCCATATCTGATTTGCAGCATATACACAACGATGACTGTGTAGCCAAGTGGAAAGGCAATGGACTGCAACTCCATGAGCGCAGGTTCAAATCCTGTCACAGTCTCCATTATTGCCTCTGTAGCTCAGTTGGTAGAGCGCAGGTCCGAAGAACCTGGCGTCGCAAGTTCGACTCTTGCCGGAGGCACCATTCCGTTTCGTCTAATGGGCAGGACATCGGTCTTTGACTCCGATAATGGAAGTTCGAGCCTTCCAACGGGAACCACAAAAAACTATGAAAGGAATGATTATTATGAGTAGAAAATTAGCAAGTATACAGCGTATCTGGAAAATAGAACCGATTGAAGGAGCTGACAGGATAGAACTAGCGTATGTTCTCGGCTGGCAGTGCGTAGTAAACAAGGGACAGTTCAAGCCTATGGACTTAGCCGTATATTTTGAGATAGACAGCTTTCTTCCAATACGCCCCGAATATGAATTTATGAGAGCGTCCAGCTACAAAAACACCGACATCATGGGCGAGGGATTTCGTCTGAAAACTCAAAAATTCCGAGGACAGGTATCTCAGGGACTTCTTCTCCCCATAGGTAAGTTCCTTGAAATACCGACTGACATTGAACTCGGAGCAGATGTTACCGAAATACTTGGAGTCCGCAAGTGGGAGATAGAGGAACGTGCTACCTCCGGCGGAACCATCATCGGAAACCTGCCGAGAAGTATTCCTAAAACTGATGAGACAAGGGTGCAGGCTGCACCTGAGCTCATAAAGGAGTTCACAGGACTCGAGTACTACATCAGCACCAAAATGGACGGAAGCTCCCATTCTATTGGCATAGACGAAGACGGTTTCCATGTTACAGGTCATAACTATGAGTACAAGGATGATGGCAACAGCGATTTCTACAAGCTTGTCAACGATCGCGGCTACAAGGAAAAACTCGAAGTATTTATGGGAAAAGAAGGACTTACTTCTATCACCGTACAAGGGGAGCTTTGCGCTCCGGGTATACAGCAGAACCGTCTGAAGCTCAAAAGACCTGAGTGGTATGTTTTCACTGTAATGGAGAACGGCAAGCGTGTAGGACTTGAAAGAATGCTTGAAATATGCAGGGAACTGGAGTTCACGACTGTTCCGATAGAAGAGGTCGGTACAGACCTGCCTGCTAAATACCCAACCGTTGAAGCTCTGCTTGAACGAGCAGACGGGAACTACCCTAACGGCGGTAAAAAAGAGGGCATCGTCATACGTCCGACTGAGCCCGTATTCAGCAGCAATATCGGCGCTGAACTGAGTATGAAGGTGGTAAGCAACAGGTATCTGCTGAAAAATGATGACTGAAATCCAATTCAACCATTTATTGGTATTCTGAAAATTTCAATAATATTTCATGATTCTCTTGATTTTTGCTTCGAAATTGTGAAGAATACAATTTCGAGGCGATAATCGTGATTTTTCATCAACTCAATTTGATAAAAAACACAGCAGCTCCGTTCGGGATTTGCCCGTATAATCAGAGCTGCTTTGGTCATTTTTTCCGGTAGAGACGCGCCAATCCAACCACTTATTTACCACTTATTGGCACTGAAAATCGCTTA
>JAGCYM010000010.1 GCA_017960805.1 Ruminococcus sp. | reverse complement strand
GAGAACCGACTGCTCGCCAGTTGGCGAGAGGAAGCCCCCGCCTCTACAGGCGGGGAGGATGTCACAAATTGGAAGCTCCATGCAATATTATTAGATCTGTGACATACTTAGTTATCAGTGTTGTGGAATTTCTTCATCACTGAGTTTACGAAGAGGATGAGGTTTGAAACTATCACATGGAACTCCGGCACAGCTTATTGCAGAAGAAGTTACGCTCATTGTTGCGTTTTTTAAATTTATTTCTTCCAGAGGAGTAAGAATATACGTTCTGGAAAACTCTGTTCCATTGTTTAATTCAAATTTAAAAGGAACAATAGTATATGGAATTGAAGTTTCTTCATCTTCTGCTAAAAGAATAAGGCTCTCAGTATTAATAGAACTGTCAATCATAAAATTAGTGAAGTTGACTACTACGATTCCATCACCATAACCTATACCACAGAGTTCAGCTGGTTTTTTGGATATAAGTCCGATTTCAAGATCGTTTTTTGGAACCATTTCTTTGTTTAGCAATCCATTTGCAATAATATCAACAACAGTTTCAGAATTTGCTCCTTCAAAATCTGATTTGTTAACCTCAAGAAAGCATCCCCACCACTCCTCGGCCTCATCTACAGCAATTTCTCTTTGAGTATCAATGTGGATAATACCTTCGTTATACTCAATTTTAGTAATTGTTGGAGGTGATGAAGCTGTGTTGGCAAAATCAACACTAATAAATATCAAGGCATTATTACTGAAAAAGACGTTTGAATAATCTTTAGCTGGTTTTATTATATTGTTATTAAGTTGTTCCAAATCAGAAATATAGGAGGATTTGATGCTGTAATGATTTTTAAATAGTTCAGGATCACTATTTACATTTTGCTTTGTATTCACTAAAGTAAAAATAATATCGTGGTCAGTTTTTTTAACTGTATTTGTTTCAGTTGAAGCTATTGGCATACTTGTACTTATCTGCTCACTTGAAGTTGTTTCATCAACTCCACATCCAGAGAATGAGAGTATAATGGCACTTGCCGATACTATAATAGCTTTGAATTCTTTTTTCATTTATGTGCCTCCTGATTCATGAATAAAACTAGTAGTAATAGATATATTCATTTATTTATATCGGTTCCACATTCTTTGACGAATAGACCACATATGTACATTTTAATTATATTGTAAGTTCAAAGACTTGTCAATTGTCAAAGGATATAATTAAATAAAATTGGAGATGTGACCAAATAGATGAAGTTAATATATACATTTCAACTAATCGCAAAAATTTACTGAACTATTCAATATAGAACAATATCCAAACGAATAGTTACTTTATATTAGTTTTACTGTGTCACACTGTTAACGAGTAGTGGAAAGGAGGTACATTTAGTATTATCAAGCCTGTTCACTGAGAAGGATTGAGACACGGTTCTGTATCATTTTTGCACATTCTTCGGCAGATGTTTCGTTTTCAATGTAAATATTGAACTCATCTGTGAGTATCGGACTGAGCTTGTCGTCCCATACACCGAGTCTGTCACATGAGAGGATGATATTCTTTATGTAATCGAACTGCTCCTGAGTGATGTGACTTGAGGTTGTATATCTGTACCCATTCACGTTTCCCTGGACCTCATCGTCTGAAGCGTTCATTCTGTCAAAGCAGCTTTTCATAATATATTCGAATGCGTCCTTGCGTGTGGTGAAGTTATATGGCTGAAAAAGATCGGAAAGTACATCATAGCTCAGCGCATAGTTTACGAACTCCCAGCCGCCCTGCTGGCATTTTCCTTTCGTAAGTACACAATATTCATCATATATGTTGAAAGTACCGCTGCGGTTGTTATTTGGCGGTGATACAAGTGTGATATCATCCATCCTCATAGAGTGAGCTGCAGCTGAGGTCACAAAAGAATCTATCTTGTTACAACCGTACATACCACCGAAAAGTACCTTTTGGTTTCCAAGCATACTCATATTTTCTGTCGCATCCAGTGCAAATTGTTCGTCAGTCATGTGTGCGTAGTAGCTCTCATTGTAACTTCCAATGCAGTTCGCATTCTTGCAGAACTCAAGAAGCTTTATAAATTCTGGTGAATCGAAGTAGCATTCAGCTTTTTCATAGTCTACCCAATCTGAAATGTTTTCACCGCAGAGCCATTTAAAAACTTCTGCAGGCTCGTCCATGAGATAGTGCTCCGAAAGATACATATCAGCAGGCTGATTCACTACAAAGTCATAGAACTCTTCGTAATTCCATTTAGCCTGTTCACGGCTGAGAACATCTTGTTTTGCTAAATAAAGCTCGGGAGTGAAATATCCGCTCATTGAGTAGAGTTTGCTCTTGTACTTCATTCCGCTTACAATATTCGGCAGAAAGTCTTCTTCACTAATACCACCGTATTTTTCATGGAGCGTGCCAAAATCTGCTAGTGCTCCGAGGTTAACATATCTGTAGATCTCATCGTGGTCGAATGGAATATAGACATCGGGTGAGTCGTCTGCGAGAATATCTTTCCACAAGTCATCCTTGCCATATTCGTATTCTCGAAACTCTGCTTGATAGCCTTCGCAGTGATTCGCAAAATCGGTCGCTATATCATTATTTATTGTATTGATGTGGTTGTGAATACCGACGATGACGGTCTCACGGCCTTCTGTGTAGTCGTCAGGACGTATTGTTAGAAGCATAAGACCATTTTCGGTACATGCGACAAATCTGTTTTCACCAAATGGAAGTATTCCTGTTATCTCAGAAGGCTTAACATTTGAGGAGTTGAAGCTCAGGAGCAATATTTTCTCGTCATCCGCTTTCATTCCATATACGCCATCGTTGAGAATGAGATACGCCGGGTACCGTTCATCTCCCATAACTGGAGGTTTCAGCATTGACGAGCCGTTCGGGTTCTCAGACAGCTCTGAATCCTTGGGGGTTCGTAATTTGTCAATACGGGTGGCATTCTTGAAGAAACTGCAAATAATTTGACCGTTGCGGTCAAAGGTATATTTTGTGCCAATATCAATGTCGCAGTAGTCTGTAACAATCCCTTTCCCGTTAACTATCATTGCGGCATTGTCAAGATTAATGAGACAGTCATCCCCATAGAAGCTGACATCATTTACATGAACGTTATTCGTACTTAGATGTCCTTTTAGGTCGCCTAGCTCAGTTGTGGCAGTGATTTTTCCGTCATCAGAGAAAGTGTGTATATATATGACTGTCTCGTCGTCCTCTGTTCTTGTGGCGACTGCACGCAGTCCTGCATTGGTCTGTGAGAAATCAGATAGATATTCCGTTTCGCCTTTTTCTATGTCAAAACTCTTGCCCATGTTCAGTTCTGTGTCATACTTTACGGCACGAACTCTGAAATACATATCATTGTAAATGAGCAGCAGCGAGCCGTCATTCGCATACGTGAGACTTTGTGGGTAATAGAAGTCATTGGGGACAGGAAGCTCGTCATTCTTGTAGGCAGTCTGGCTCGCTGACAGACTTGCTGATCTTCTGGCTTCAGATGAGTTTTTGCTTTCGTGTGAAGATGAGTTGTTACTGTTGCTCGAACATGCAGTAAGACTTCCGCAGAGGACGGCCACTGCGAATATAAATGCCAAAGCTTTTTTCATAATATAATCTCCCTTTGAGTATATACTCATAGAATCATATATAAGTGATTTTCGGAGGCAAAAAAGACGAAAGATTTTGAAGTTTCTGAAAATTTGTATAGTTGAACAGTTGGGCACCTATATTCTTGTGCAATTATTACGGCTTTCATGACATAAAACAGCAGCACCCGAAATGAAATTGGTACTGCTGCTTTGGTAATTTGGAGGAGAACTATTCGGTAGCTAATTTGGAATACTCAGTAAGTGCGGTTGAAGCATCGGATGAATCAACCTTACCGTCACCATTGAGGTCGCCGAGATATTCCATATTCTTCTCGGTCACATAGTCACTTTCGATATTTACGGAGTTTGCTGAATAGAACGAGAGCATTTTCGAGGCATCACGCGCATCGACTTTTCCATCTGTGTTGACATCGCCTTTCTCTTTGTCGCTGAAAATGGCAAACAACATATATGAGGAATCCTTTGCATCTATATGGCCATCACCGATAATGTCTCCGTTTTCGTCAGCTTTCGCTCTCATCTCTGGAGTAAACGGTAAAGCTATTTGTACATAGGTTTTATTCTCTTCGTCCCAATATTTAAGCGGATATCTATTACGCTCTTCGCCCATAGAGAGTTCAGCCCAGCGCAACATAGGATAATATGCATCAAAAACATCTATATCTCCTTCGAGGTCAAAATCCCAGTCATACTCACCATTCAGATATGCAGTGCAGAGTACCGTTTGGAAATCTTCTACACCTGCAAGGTAGGCCTGCTGCTCTTCCTCGGGAAGGTCTGTGAATTCAATTTCTTTTTGTATTGTCGGGAATGTCGGGTACTCGATTCTGCGTTTGCCGCTGTCGGGAGAACCATAGCTCCCGTTATGACAGCCGACATGATAACAGCTGTTTTCTTCATAGTATCAATTCCTTTTTTAGTCGCAATAGTTATTGGTTTGTGGGGGTAATACTTATTGCAGGGGCTTTATTCTCGTGTGAAGACTTGTACTCCATTTCCATTTCTATTTGAGTTACATAATCCTCTTTTTTATAGTAGAATAGATAAGTCAGTAAATGGCCAACGTCTTTTGCATTTACATAGTTCCAATCGTCAATGTCACAGTGTCCCAGTATCCATTCAACGTCACTATTTGTGAAATTATCAGAATTGTTGCCCGTTGACATATAGGCATAGAATCTGAGCATAGTATAACAATCCATATATCCGATATATCCGTCGCGGTCGGCGTCGGGAAAGAGTTCACCAGAATCTATCTTCTCGAATATTGATAGCTCATAGTCGGAAAAAATGCTATCCTCGTTGAGTTTCTTATAATACTTTTCATAAAGTGCGTTAAAATCGTCTATTATACCTCCGACATCCTTGCTAAGAGAGGTAAACACACTCTCAGGTATCGGACGACTTTCTGCATATTTACGGGCAATTTCCTCAATGCATTCAGCATTTGGTATATCAACACTGTTATATATCAAGTAGTAAGTCAGGAAATATTTATCTCTGCTTCCGAACATTTGAGAAGAATAGTTATCTACCCTGTTAAATACATCTGTATCTGGGAAAAGATTATCGAAATCCCTCGGATATTCCTTCCACCCTTTTTTATACTCATAACAGTATTTGTACAGTTCTAATTCTAGAGCGTCACAAAGATCAACCTTGCCGTCATCGTTAAAGTCGGCAGTGAAATCAAGCTCACCTTTGTCGTATCTGAGTATCAGCAAGTAATATCGGTCGTCAGCAAGCAGCATGGGGAATGTCGGAATACGCTCACCGTTCTCGTTTACTGCTGGAAGTTCTTGTACTATTGGCATTATGTCCGGCATTTGCATAACTATATTAGCTATCCGTTCTTCAATATCCTTCGTTGTCGTAGCAACAGATGTGATAGTCGGTGGTTGTGTGCTTAAAGCGGCAGTGGTATTTGCGGCAGTAGCTGTTGTACGACTTGCTCTTGAGGTCGTGGGGGCTGTTGTCGTCGCCATCCGAGCAGAAGATGTACTCGCAGTAGTTGAAACTGTGGTCGTTGTCACCTGCTTTGTAGATGTCGTCTGCGTAGCTGTAGTGCTCGGAGAAGTCGGAGCAACCGTAGTCTCAGCTGATGTGGTCTCGGTCTCAACTATTATTCCCGACTGGCTCGAAGCGGGCTTCTTCGGAGGTCTGAGCGCGTATGTTGTCAACCCGACTCCGAGCACAGCTGCCGCTCCCGCTCCTATAGCACAAGAACGCAGTATTGTTTTTCTCCGTCGTTTTTGCATGGCTATCATCTCATCGCCACGCATCATTATCTCTTCAGCTTTTTTGCGAATATCACTCATCATGCTCCCTCCTTTCAATCTCTGCCCTGAGGGCTTGTTTTGCACGGTATATCAGATCCGATATCTGACGCGATGACTTTCCCATCACTTTTTCTGCTTCCTGATTACTTAGTCCCTCAAAATATATCAGATAAAGGACCTGTGCATATTCTTTTTTTAATTTGCTTATAGCGTTATGAAGTCCAATGTTTTCTTCGCCTTGTATATATTCAGCTTCAATGTCAGTCTTATCTGAAAGATAAACGTAATCATCTATATGAGTACATCTTCCTTTCTTCAGCTTTCTCAGATAATCTAATGCTGCATTTTTTCCAATAGTATAAAGCCATGCCTTAAACGAATAATCGCTCTTATACTTTGGCTTCTTTATATACAATTGCATAAAAGCATCGTCGGCGGCTTCTTCAGAGATATGTATATCATTGACAAATGAATCAATAAAAAGTACGAGTCTGTTTCTATACTCCTCAACAAGCTCAACAAAGCCTTCTTTATCGCCTTTGAGAAAACGGAGGTAGCTACTTGCACCGTTATCCATATGGTTCTCCTTGCCATTTGCGGCCTCGGGATTTTTGCTTTTACAATATATACGTATGGCGAGCACAGATTCTCGCACCATTCGGATATATTTTTATTATT
>JAGCYM010000094.1 GCA_017960805.1 Ruminococcus sp. | reverse complement strand
GCTATCCTTCAGCTTTCGTTATAGTCAACTGATTTTATTATATTACACTATGTTTGCAATGTCAAGAATATTTAGTAAATAGGAGCGCTATTCATCTCCCACCTGTAGAGGTCGGAGACTTCTAGCGAAAAGAGGTTAAAGTTACAAAAATTCTATTATAATCATTATAGCAAGTCTGAGTTATAATTGCAACAGTTTTTGGTTATCAGTATTTTTAGAATTGGTCAACGCAAAAGATCTCCAGTGCACTTATCAGCATACTGAAATATGCAAAACTTATTCATCTGCATATGTCAGCAGCTAATGGCGTGAAAAGGCTACTGAAATAGCGAATGAGATTATGTCTACAGGTGTAAAGTCTGCCGATGCTTTACATACCGCTTATGCTATTCTTGCACATTGTGATTATATGCTGACTACAGATGACCAACTTTTATAATACAAAAGAAATAAAATTAGAGTAGTCAACCCGACCGAATTTATTATGATTTTAGGAGGGACTGAAGATGATGAATAATAATATTACTACCGCCGAACTCATTGATCGTGGGTATGGTTGCTTATTTGAACATCTCGGTACGATTGAAACTGAGCGTTTCATATCCTATATCCTGAGTGAACGGTTTGATTATACCAAATGGCGTAGAGAGTATTTCGGCAAGGCAAGCATTGAAGAATTGTCTACTGCTGCCGCTGATTACGAAAAAGCCCATCCATTTAAACCAAAGAAGCCACAGATCCCAATCGAATAATTCTCATAACAGTCTATTTTTTCAGCTGTGGAGCGGAGAAATCCGCTCCACAGCTTTTTTTATTTTCAAAATAACAATATTTCAATCTTAAAGGCACGCGTGCTGAAAAGTGCTATTTTCCGTAAATGAGCAGGTAAAAAGAAGTTTATTTCAAGACCTCCTAATTTGTGCACACAGACAAATCTCTCTCAAACGAATTGCTTTTTCCGGTATTTGTGATAAAATAATATTATCAATATATTTTCAAGGAGAAAAACTATGGATAAGAAAAAAATAATTGCAGGTGCTCTCTCATTCACTATGATGTTAGGCTCAGCGTTTCCGCTCGGCACGTCATCCGTTCCGTCACTCACTTCTGGAATAACAGCCAATGCTGATGATTACGAAGAAGTAGTCGTAGACGGCTTAACATATGCAGTGTACAGCGATTATGCCGAATTGACAGACACCCCGTCTGATATTGAGGGTGTATTTGTTGTCCCGTCAACAGTCAACGGCTTGCCCGTGACGTGTACATGGTCATCAGCTTTCTGGAGCAAAGCAGAAATGACCGGGGTATTCTTCCCTGCTTCTGTCACTCAGATCAACAACGGCGGATGCTTCGGAGGATCAGATAAAGTCGAAAAAATCACCGTGGATGAAAACAACCCGAAATACTGCTCTGTCGATAATTATCTCATGTCCAAGGACAAGACAACGCTCGTCCTGATCCCTCCTGCATATCCAGGAAAAGAATTTGTCATTCCAGAAACTGTTAAATCACTAAGAAGCTATACTTTTTACCATACTTCTTTTGAGAGCCTCATAATTCCTGATTCTGTTAACGACATCACATATTCGTCATTTAGTGATATGCCAAAGCTGAAAAGCGTCAGAATCTCCAACAATGCAAAATCTATCGGCAGCACCGCTTTTAGGAATGATGTGATGCTCGAAAGCGCCGATATTCCTGCTTCTGTCGAGAAAATACGCGATGGTGCGTTTAAAAATTGCACTTCACTCAGCTCTATAACAATCAACAATCCCGAATGTGCAATAGACGATGACGAAACGACACTCGGCGTCAAGGAGACTACCGTTATCCGCGGATACGCAGGCTCGACTGCTCAGACTTACGCTGAAAAATGGGGCTACAAATTTGAGGTGCTGGAGGGTGGTCCGGCCAAGTCAATTTCCCTCGGTGATGCAAACGGAGACGGAAATGTTGATGCAAAGGATGCTTCCTTTATTCTATCTGAGTATTCTAGGCTCTCAACCGGTGAAAGCTCTGAACTCACAGATGAGCAAAAAGAAGCATGCGATGTAAACAAGGACAACAAGTCAGACGCAAAGGACGCTTCTGCTATCCTTGCATATTATTCATACCTCTCAACAGGCGGAACAAATAATATAGAATCATTCCTGGAAACTAACACCTAAAAAAACCTTCTAAAAATTATATCGCTTAGATACATCAGAATTGGGGGAGAATACAATGAAGAAAATCATATTAATTTCGCAGAATAAAAATGATATAGAAAGTATTATGAAAAAATGCTTTTCTTCTAGTGTTTATTGCTTTGAAAGCCCTTACATAAAGAAGATTGAAAAGCCAAATTACAAAATGACTATCATTATTGCTGAAAAAGAATATCTCCGAATAAGATCAAATTTGACTTTGACGATAATTGCAGAAGAAACTGACAACAAAACAACTGTTGAAGTTATTTCAAGCGGTGGCAAAAATGACATTGGTTTTTCATTGGGAGCGGAAAAAAATGCAGTTAAAAGCATTGTCAAGTTTTTAGAAGAATACGGCTTTGCGGAGCAATAATGTACATGAATCCATCTTAATCACAGGAACACTTTTCTTAATTGGGAGTCCTAAAATCAAACAATGAACATTCATGATATACTTGAATTTATCACTGAAGGTATCTGTCCTACGTTCCTATATGTAATGTTTACAGTCATATGTCTTTTCGGTGGTATCAACGCTATACAAAGAAAGCGTTCATTCCGCAGAGAAGGAAAAATCATTGAGGCCGAGATAATCCAATACATGACAGAAATCAGACAAGGACGCTACGGCAACTACCGTGAGAGAATACATATCATCACATTGCAGTGCATCCCTCCTGATGATACCAGCACGCACGTTTACACACTGATCACGAATGCTTCAAAGGCACGCAGATATAAGCATACAGACAAAGCAGAAGTATGCTTCATACCCGGAGAATCATTACCGGTTCTGAAAGAGGACATGACACATATCGGCGCAGACAGCATACTGGGTATTTTCGGAGCTGTTCTATGCGGACTTATTTCACTACTTTTCATCATTGCTCTAATTTCAGGTTTTTTTCTGAAATGATAGATCACACAATATAATAGAATTATCTGCTCAGGAAAACAGTTGATTTCTTAGCATAACACACCGGAGGTCAAAATGCAAAACCCATGGGAAGAAATTAGTCTTGAAGACTACGAAAACCACATGAGTCTTGACTCAGTAAAACAGCTTCAGACTATGAATGCCATAATGAAGGAACAGTTTGCAGCTTACGCTGCTGATACCGCAATGATACTCGGTGTTGCAGGAGGCAACGGCCTTGAGCATATCAGCACATACAAGTTCAGTACTGTCTACTGTGTTGACATCAATGCTGACTATCTGCGCGCAGTTGCTCAGCGTTATGCATATCTTTCTGAAACACTTGAATGTCTGAACCTTAATCTTATAACTGAGTCGGACAAGCTACCGCACGCCCAGCTCCTTATCACAAACCTGCTTATAGAGTATATCGGATATCCCTCGTTTCAGAAAGTCGTTCTGAATACCTCTCCCGAATATGTGTCCTGCGTGATACAGATCAATACAGACGAAGAACAGTGGGTTTCCGAATCGCCATATCTACACGCATTCGACAAGCTCAATGAGGTCCATCAACAGATGGATGAGAATGCACTCACGACTGCTTTGGATGAGACAGGCTACTCGCTGATATCAAAGGAGTCCTATTCCCTGCCCAACGGCAAGGCTTTAGTGAGACTTGATTTCAAGAAGAATGAGGTTTAGCTATGAGTAAAAGACCTGAACTGACAACTATAACAGACGCAATCACTTTCAGAAATTATTATTATCTCAAAGAGGAACTGGTGCAGTTCTGCCGTAAAAACTATCTGCCCACATCAGGGTCAAAACAGATTCTTACAGAAAGAATAGCCCACTTTCTTGAAACAGGCAATGTGCTCAGCTGTTCTGCGCAGAGAAAAGCGACAGTTGTCGTTGGAGATATTACTGAAAGCACAATTATTGAAGCAAATATCGTATGCTCAGAAAAGCACCGCGCTTTCTTTAAGGAAAAGATCGGAAAGTCATTCTCGTTCAATGTTGCATTTCAGAAGTGGCTCAAAAGCAACCCAGGAAAGACATATGCTGACGCCATAACAGCTTATTATCAGATACTTGCAGAAAAGAAAAACGGTAAAACCGTCATCGACAAGCAGTTCGAGTACAATACATATATACGTGATTTCTTCGCAGATAATAGAGGAAAAAAACTGGACGACGCCATTAAGTGCTGGAAATACAAAAAAAGCCTTGAGGGCCATAACCACTACGAAAGGTCTGACCTTATTGCGTTAGAATGAGGTGCATAGATGCTTGATCCAAACGAACTATATCTCACAGGGCTGAAAATCAAGTGGGACAAAATTGAACATAACAGCTATCTAAATAGAATAGAAGCCATCAAATCTCTTGACGAGCTGACTTTCAACTCCCCTGTCACATTTTTCGTTGGCGAAAACGGAAGCGGAAAGTCTACGCTTCTTGAATCGATAGCAGTCGCATATGGTTTCAATCCTGAAGGCGGAACCCTGAATTATAGTTTCTCTACCTATGATTCCCATTCTGAACTTCATGATGCCATCAGACTTGTACGCAGCTTCAACAAAGCGAAATGGGGATACTTTCTCAGAGCCGAGAGCTTCTACAATGTCGCGACTGCGGAAGAAGAGTATTCAAAAATACAAGGAGTGCCTCAGCACTACCACGAAAAATCTCACGGTGAAAGCTTTCTCTCCGTTCTTCAAAAAAACTTCAAACAGAATGGCTTGTACATCCTCGATGAGCCTGAAGCCGCTCTTTCTCCACAGAGACAGCTTACGATGCTTCTAGAAATTTCCAGATGCGTGAATGCCGATTCACAGTTCATTATTGTCACGCACTCTCCTATACTTCTTGGCTATCCTGGTGCGACAATTCTCAGCTTCGATGATGGAGAGATACATCCGATAAGCTATGAAGATACACAAAGCTATCAGATTACAAAGATGTTCATCAATGACCGTAAGCAGATATTGAGGCATCTTCTTGACGAATGAGAGCGAAACGGATCAAAATTGAGAGTGTGAACCTCTCCCGTTTAAAGAAGACGGGAGAGGTTCACTATCAATTGCTGATTTACGTTTTGATAAACAGCTAGATCGCTAGGTAGGTCAGATGATCATCCATTGTTTGATGTGTGACTCTTCACAGAGGTATTCTTCCTCGCCATCGATATATTTTCTAAACTCAATCTTCCTTGGTTGATTCGCACAATTTGGAAATGACATGCACCAGAGAAACAAAGACAAATGTCCCATATCACCATTACTGTGAACGGCAACAACAAATCCGACTGCCCATTTCTCAACAGGAAGATCGCCGAAATGGAAGCCTTCCGAACAAGCCATTTCAACAAACTTCTCCCATGTTTCCTTGCTGTCAAAGTATACCCATACCTTCTCGTCATCTGCTAACATTTCTCTGATCGTACGCATAATAATGCACTCCTTATAGATATATTCCATAAGAGCACAAAAGCGACCCCATCGTCACGACAGGATCGCTATAAACAGCATATTTACTGATCCCATCGTTCAAGCTTTAGCACCTTACATATCCGCAGGTTGCTGTACGGTCAACGGGCTTGTCCCTCACGTACTCTTTATGGTATCTTTATAATAACATATATCTTTGGCGTTGTCAATATCACAGATATCAAAAAATACACATATCATATTTTTCTCAATATCATGCTAACAGTTTCAATGATTTCAGCCAAAATTCCAATTGTAAATATTACAATCATCACTAAAATAATTACAATTGTAATTATCATCAAATACAACTCATATCTGGCTTTGTTTTGAACAATACAAGTTGTGCACAACTGCTAACAATTCACAACAAACGAAGTGCAACAACTGCCAAAAAAGCAACTGCGATTCGTAATTTTTTCATTATCTCAGAAAGGCTGTTTTCTTGAGAATAACAGATCAAACCAATTCGATAAAATATTACACATTTATACGTTGACAGATTTTCCTATACATGTTAAAATGATTTTTGCTGCAGCAAAAATCATTTTTTATAAAGGAGAATTTGGAATATGGATCACAGAAACAGAACAAAAAAAATCGTAGCATCTGTTATGGCATTTTCGCTACTATCAACAGCAGTAATCTCAACGGATTCATCTCCGCTGAAGAAACTCATTCCTACAAATACAATCTCTGCTTCAGCTGCCAAAACTTCAGGCAACTGGGAATATGAAGAGATCACACGATATACAGCAAAGATCACAAAGTATACAGGTACGGAATCATATGTACTGATTCCCGAATCCATAAACGGACACACAGTCAAGGAACTTGGAAAAGGAGTATTCGCTGAAAACACCAATATTAAAACCGTTTCAATCCCAAGAGGCGTCTCTGTTATCCCTGAAGAAGCGTTCATTCGCTGCGAAAATCTCAAGACAGTAAATATCCCACCATCTGTAACCTCTATCGAAGCATCAGCTTTCAGAGGTACTGCGATTGAGACGATATACCTTCCAAGTTCACTTAAGAAACTCGGTCGCGCAGCATTCTATCTCTGCAGCAATCTAAAAACAGTAAACATGCCCTCATGTGAAACAATTGAAACACACGCTTTTATGAACTGTCCGCAGCTTACATCAATAACCCTTCCTTCTAATCTCAGATATGCAGGAGAAAAGCTGTTTGAGCGCACCCCCATCACTAATATAAAACTCACGAACAGTGATGCAAGCAGATTCAGCTGTGCAGAATATGCTTTTGCCGGAAGTGATCTGACTAACATGAATGTTCCAAATGCGGAAATCTTCGGTGTACTTCTCAGAGACAAAGCTATACGTGGTACATCAAAACTGATGAATATTAATGGTTCTCCGGTTGTTCAGTGGACAAGCTCAAGATTTGGTCCGTATACACAGCCATACATCAGATCAGACTATTATGCTCAGATACAGAAATACCTTGAAAAAGCAGATGAATGCAGAACAGGTTTCTTTGAGAGATACCTTGACGCTGAGATCTCATATATTGTTATGGAGCAGACATGTTGGTGCAGAACAGATGGTCAGAAGATAAAAGCTCTTCATGACTGGTTATGCAGACAGGTTGATTATGACTGGCTTGCTCCAGGCGTAGAAAACAACGCATTATGCAACCACGTAGATTCATCTGCCTTCTTCAGAAGCAAGACGATCTGTGACGGCTACGCACGAGCAATGAAGCTCCTTCTTGATAAGGCAGGCATAGAGGCATATTTCACAGCATCCAGCACTCACGCATGGGTAATCGTTAAACAAGGCGATCATTATTTCCACCTTGATGCTTGTCATGACGATGATCCTGATGAAATCGGATATGATCATTTCCTTAAGTCCGATTCAGATATCCAGCGCTGTCCTTACGGTCATTCAAGCTGGGAAGTTTCAGATGCAAGAAACGCGATTTACCCAATCTCGCGAATAACTCTTCCTCGTGAGGGAACACCGGTCTGTGAATACTCAATGGGTGATGCAAACAGGGATGGATCAGTAACTGATGCAGACGCAGATCTTATTGAAAGCATCCTGAACGGCAGACCAAAGTCAAGGTGGTATGACGGAACTCTCGCTGATGTCGATCTCGACGGTGAACTCACAAGGAATGACGTTAAAGAAATCAGAGAGCTCGCCAAGCAGTATTAATCTAACCCAGACGAAATACATTAAAGGAGAATTTGGAATATGAATCACAAAAACAGAACAAAGAAAATCGTAGCATCTGTTTTGGCATTTTCGCTATTATCAACAGCAGTAATCTCAACGGATTCATCTCCGCTGAAGAAACTCATTCCTACAAATACAATCTCTGCTTCAGCTGCAAAAATCTCAGGCAACTGGGAATATGAAGAGATATCCAGATATACAGCAAGGATCACAAGGTATACAGGTGAGGAATCATATGTACTTATCCCTGAATCAATAAACGGACACACAGTCAAGGAACTTGGAAAAAAAGTATTCGCTGAAAACACCTGTATCAAAACCGTTTCAATCCCAAGAGGCGTCTCTGTTATCCCTAAAGAGGCATTCATTCGCTGCAGTAATCTTAAAACAGTTAATATTCCGTCATCTGTAACCTCTATCGAAGCAGATGCTTTCAGAAGTACTGCTATTGAGACGATCTACCTTCCCAGTTCACTTAAGGAACTCGGTAGTGGCGCGTTCTATCTCTGCAGCAATCTCAAAACAGTAAACATTCCCTCATGTGAAATAATTAAAGACCGTGCTTTCATGCAGTGTCCGCAGCTTACATCAATAACCCTTCCCTCTAATCTCAGATATGCAGGAGAACAGTTGTTTGAGCGCACTCCCATCACTAATATAAAACTCACAAACAGGGATGCAAGCAGCTTCAGCTGTGCAGAATACGCTTTTGCCGGATGGGATCTGACCAACATGAATGTTCCAAATGCAGAAATCTTTGGCGTGCTTCTCAGAGATAAAGCTATCCGTGGAACAAGAAATTTAACGAATATTAATGGTTCTCCGCTTGTTCAGTATACAAGTTCCAGATTCGGCCCATATACATGCCCATACATCAGATCCGATTATTATTATCAGATACAGAAATACCTTGATAAAGCAGATGCATGCAGAACAGGTTTCTTTGAACAATACCTTGACGCTGAGATTGGGTATATTGTTATGGAGCAGACATGCTGGTGCAGAACAGACGGTCAGAAGATAAAAGCTCTTCATGACTGGTTATGCAGACAGGTTGACTATGACTGGCTTGCTCCAAATGTAGAGAATCACGCACTTTACAACCATGTTGACTCATCAGCATTCTTCAGAAACAAAACAATCTGCGACGGATACGCACGTGCAATGAAGCTCCTTCTTGATAGGGCAGGCATAGAGGCATATTTCACAACATCCGGCACTCACGCATGGGTAATCGTAAAACAAGGCGATTATTATTTCCACCTTGATGCTTGTCATGACGATGATCCTGATGGAATCGGATATGATCATTTCCTTAAATCTGATTCAGATATCCAGCGCTGTACTCACGGTCATTCAAGCTGGGAAGTATCAACTGCAATAAACGCGAATTATCCAGCTTCACGTATAACATTACCTCGTGAGGGAACACCGGTCTGTGAACACTCAATGGGTGATGCAAACAGGGACGGATCAGTAAATGAAGCTGACGCAGTTCTTATTGAAGGCATCCTGAGCGGCAGACCATCGTCAAGGTGGTTTGACGGAACTCTAGCGGATGCTGATCTAGACGGTGAACTTACACAGAATGATGCTGATATGATCAGAGAGATCGCAGAGAAGTATTAATTTGGCCCCAACGACATACAGAAAAAAATATCTTTTCAACTTATAATACAACATTAACGGAGACCTCAGACCATATAGTCTGATAGTCTCCGTTTCTTTTGATACACAACGTATCATTCTTGTTCAGAACATAAACTCACACCGATTGTTTTCTATGTTTTTACTAAATTGTGCATTTTTCCACTCTCTTGCAATTGCGTTATTGACTTGAAGACTAAATTATGCTACAATATATCATACGAACCATATTTGAAAAACAAAACTATCTACAATACAGTATATCAGATTCTCCGTAAAGATCTGAGGCATCAAGGAGAAGTAATCATGGGAATGTTAGATTTTTTCAAAATAAGCAACGGTGTCGCAAACAATATCAGCTACACAAGCAAGACTCTCGGTACAGGAACATATTCCGGTCATGTTGGTTCATCGAGACTTCCTGACGGACACGGAGTGTTTATCAACGACCTTGACATAGAATACAACGGCGAATGGAAAGACGGCAAGCTCTGTGGCTTTGGCAGAAAATATGCCATAGGATACTACGATGTTGCTCAGGGAACTGACGAAGAACCAAGCAAATCCCTTTTCTACGCCGGTGAATTCAAGGATGACAAGTATCATGGCAAAGGCAAGCTCTTTAACCAGAACGGAAAGCTTGAATATGACGGCGAATGGGAAGACGGCTGGAAATCAGGTGAAGGCACTGAATACTATGACAACGGTAATGTCAAATTCGTCGGAGTATGGAAACGCGGAAGATACAACAGCAAGGGTGTATTTACGTTTGAGAACGGCGATGTTATAAAGGGCGAATGGCGCGATGGTCTTCTCGAAGGCTACGCTGAGCTTACTAAGCGTAACGGATGCGTCTATACCCGTTTTTATAAACATGATGAGATCCTCATGGAAAAGCTCATAAGCGGTACTCCGCCTCCGGATCCCGATTCCTCAAGAACTCTCAGATTTGATAACGGTGTCTATAAGGGTGAGATCAACTTCACTGGTAAAATGCATGGCAAAGGCGTTTTTACCTATTCGAACGGAGACCGGTATGAAGGTTACTACAAAGAGGGCGTCAAGCATGGAAAAGGCGTTTTCACCTGGGCAGACGGCATGATCTACGAGGGTGAATATGAGAACGATGTTAGAAGCGGTAAAGGAGTCTTCCGTTACACGAACGGCAATATCTATGACGGTGAATGGAAAGACAATGTAAAACACGGTCATGGCATATTCTACTATAAAAACGGTGACAGATATGAAGGCAACTATTCGCAGAGTCTGAAAGACGGTCACGGAATATACTACTACCAGAACGGCAATGTATTTGAAGGCGAATGGAAAAACGACAACCGTCACGGTGAAGGTGTTCTCACATATGCGGACGGAAGAAAAAAACGTCAGGTCTGGGACAACGAAATGCTTAAAAGCGAGACATTGATCTAAGTTTTACAACAAAATCAAAAAAATCAGAGGTGAACTCTTTTGAGAAAAGAGCTTACCTCTGTTTTTTATTCTTTGATCATTTCTTCAGGAATAAGATCATAGTCATACATAACTTCAGAATGATTATCCAGAACGAGCTGACGATTGACAACCTCACCTGTTTTTCTGTTCATTGCTCTTTTATAGATCTTCGAGATACGATAATACTTTTCTCCTTCTTTGCGGAAACAATGTCCTTCCTCCTCAAGGTCGAAGACCAACGGATACTCCTTTTCACTTCTAAGCTCACCATACAGGTTATCCTCATCACACCATAGAAGAAGCTGAACATTCTGATCAGTATTGTTCCTGAATCTGTAATCGATATAATTATAGCTCACCGAAGTACCAGAACTGAAAGGTACTCTTTTTCCTTCATCAGGAGCCAATGCGTCGGAATGGCTATGGAACTCAGTTACTTCCAGCGGACTGTGAAGTATAAGTCTGTGAAGTGTATTGCTCAGGTTGCATAAGCCGCCGCCTATCCCCGGCTGAAGCTTTCCTGCAACAATAACTCTGCCATCTTTATATCCATTGCGCTTGCTGGTTTTTCCAACTGTCCTCCAGAACGAAAATACTTCACCCGGACGTATGATGAGTCCGTTCAGTTTTTTACAGGCAAGTCTTATGTTGACAGCTTTGTTTTCCTGAAGCTTGATATCTATGCCTTTGCCACGCTTAATAAGATGTGAGCTCTGGGATGATACCAGATTAGGCAGTTTCTTCCTGCTACGGGATGTAGCGAAGTTTTCTTTTCTGAGGAAATCCTGTATATGGCGCCGGAAGATCTCTTTCTGTTCAGAGATGGCGTAACAGGTAGGATTAATATCACAAAAAAGCTTATCTTTGTTCCAAAGCATTCTTTTTCTCCTTGTATATGTCATCTAATTTCTTACAATTGCTGTGATGCCAGAAAAACAGTATAAGCTTTTCCAGATAGCGTCTCTTGCCTATGAATTTTTCTTCAGGAAGCTTGATAAACTTAACGAGTATTCCAGCAATTCCACTTCTGTTAGCTCCTAAGATATCAGTAAAAAGCTGATCTCCGATGACAACCGCCTGTGAACGAGCGATTCCCAGTTTTTCAACAGCTTTAATATATCCGGCGGGATCCGGTTTTTCGGCGTCGCATATATATTCTGTATCAATGTTTTTTATGAATCTTTGTACACGTTCTTCGTCGTTGTTTGTTAGAAGCAGCGTTTTTATTCCGGCTGCGTGAATCTTGAAAAAAAGCGCATCGATTTCGGGAGTTGAATCATCGCCATGATGTACAAGTGTATTGTCAATATCAAAGATAACTCCTCGGAAACCTTTCTGGTACAGCTTATTGTAGTCTATAGCAAATACGCTTTCAGCATATCCGCACGGATAGTATTTACTGAGTATCTTCATCGTTTTATGTATTCTATTACGTTATCGATCTGTTCTGAGATACTGTCACCAAATCGGTGGTCAAAAAAAGCACCTCCGATTGTGAAAGCCCATGGAGAAGCAGCCTTTATTTCGTCAAGACGTTCATAGCTATTGACACTTCCGGCTATACATACCGAAGCGTTCACCTCATTAGAGAAGCGGCTGTTCAACATGACAGCATCACCGGTGTATCTGTAACCCAGCAGGTCAAAACCATCCACACCTTTTTCAATACATATTTCAGCTTCTCTGATCATATCATCAATATTTCCATTAAGAACAGACGGGCGGTCAGTTATGTTTCCGATATACGGCATGTATTTGATCCCATTTTCCCTGCATATGTCTCTTACAGAATCAAAATACATTGTTCCCATAAGAATATCACAGCCACACTCTGCGGCTGTTCTTGCTCCTGCAATCCCCTCCTCTTCTCCATATGCGACAACTTCAAGAACAGTTTTCTTGCCGCATTTTTTTATATAGGCAAACAGTTCTTTCATTTCGTGGAAACTAAGAGGTTCTTCCTTAAATCCATAGAATTCCGCTGTTGAATTCCTGCATTGTTCAAACACATCATATGCGTTCATAACAGTTCTGTCATTCTGTGTTAGCATGACAATAAGTATTGGTTTTGTATCCATTTGCCAATTCCCACCCAAGTGCCATTATCCTTATTTTCTGATACAAATCAGAAACTATCTTGTTATTTTCATTTACTACTTTATCACATAATATAATTTTTGTCAATTATTCTTATATGATTGAATTATTCCTGATGACAAACTGATTGATATATGGTATAATGATTAAAACTCTTCCGGAGGAAAAACATGGACAAGTATAAAAAGCTTGCGTTGAATACAACTATTTTTGCTTTAGGAAGCTGCGGAGCCAAAGTATTTTCGCTGTTCCTGAACAAACTATATACAAAGCATATCAGTCCTTCTGATTTCTATACCAAAAGACTGCTTGAGACACTGGTATTATTTTTGCTGCCTGTATTTACTTTTTCCATTACAGAAGCAGTAGTTAGATTCGGACTTGACAAGAAATATGATAAGAAACAGATCTTCACTACAGCAGGAACGATTCTCCTTTCCGGACTTCTGCTTCTGATACCTGTAGTTCCTCTCCTGCACCTTATACCAATACTTAAACCGATAACAGGATATTCCCTTCTGCTGTTTGCATATGTCTGTATGTCAGCAATCAGAGCACTATGTTCACAGTTCGTACGATCAAGAGAAATGGTCATCCTGTTCTCGCTGGATGGAATAATAGCTACGATGACACTATTTCTATTCAATGTAGTATTCATCTCAAAGCTTGGTCTTGGAGTAAGAGGCTTTATGATCTCCATGATCCTGTCAGATTCTCTATCAGCAGTTTTGCTGTTATCTGTAGCCAGACTGCGAAAATATCTGGATAAGAATAGTTTCAGCAAATCTCTCGGGAAAGAAATGCTGAAATTCACTGTTCCGCTGATTCCGACTACACTTATATGGACGTTCACGGGATTTTCTGATCAGATCTTTATTGGAAATATGCATTCAGATCATGTCTTTCTAGGTGAAACCGCTTCGGGAGTATATATTGCAGCCAATTTGATACCAAACCTTCTTTCCATGCTTTCAACTATTTTCTATCAGGCCTGGAATATTTCAACAGTTACTGAAAACGATTCCTCAGACCGTGAACGGTTTTACGAAAGAGTATATAGCGCTTACGAAGCAGTCATGTTTTTAGGCGCTGCTTTTCTGATACTACTTGTCAGACCTTTATCCGATATCCTTTTAGACTATGAAGGATATCCAGAATACCGCATGGCATATATTTATACTCCATTGGTGATCTTAGCTGCTGTTTTCACCTGCCTTAACTTGTTCCTGTCCGGTATCTACACAGCTACCAGGCACACAAAAAACGCATTTCTGACACTGATCGCAGTAGCTGTAGCTAATATAATACTTAACCTTGCGCTGATACCTTCGTGGGGAGTTCAGGGAGCCGCTCTTGCCACTTTCCTGAGCTATCTGCTGTGCTATTGTATCCGTATGATAGATGCTAGATACTATGTACCATTTAATTTTTCGGTCATTAAGACTTCAGCAAACACTCTTCTGATCCTGTTGATGTGCATCCCGGTAATATTCAGCTTTCAATATACCCTGATACTTGAATTACTGCTTACTGCTGCTGCTTTTGCACTAAACTACAAGGCACTTCTATTCACGGTAAATAAGCTGCTAAAAAAGAATGCTTAGGCCATTTTCATCCTCAGTCTTAATTATCGGTAACCTAAAAATCTGATTATTATTCTGAAATAGTGCAACACTTTTCAGATTTAGCCGTTTATGGTATAATGAAAGCACCCAACACGTGTTAATGCTTGAAAGGAGGGAGAGCATGACAGACAATAAGCCTGAACGTGTTAATTGCTATGCCGAGGACGAGAGCAATGAGCCAACATCTGAGGACAACACCGAGCCCGATGAAAAGGCTCCCGAAGTAACAGTCACTCAGCCTGTGATAATACCAACTACCACAGCTCATAAGCCTGTAATCGCAGGCTGTTTTACTGCTTGATATCAATAAAATAATATCTCCCCCTATATGTGTTGGCAGCTTTTTGAGAGATGATATGCAAAGTGACCTCTAAGATTTTTCTTAGAGGTCACTATTGTTTTATATTACTTATTATCTTTTTTCTTTTTTATTGCAGCAAGAATATCGTTAACATTATCTGTATTCGTAACATCAGGATAATCCTCTTGAAACTGTAATAAAATATCCTTATTATCGGATTCCATTTGTCTTACTTTTTTGTACATTTCCTCATAGCTCTTATTAGCAATAGCTCTTTCGATAAATACTTTTGAATGTTCAGGCAGTTTATCATAGGAGTCATAAAGATTTTCAACTGCTTCCTTTATCTTTTCCATACTAATTGGCGAATCATTAATTTCATGCTCCCATAAAATACCAATAACATCTGACAGGTCGTATTTATACTGCCGACCTGCCATAAGCTTCATTGCAATTAAATATTCTCCTGTTACAGTACGAAATGTTACAATATTTGAAAAAGTACGATAGAATTTAGAGTATTGAATGATTTTTGGAGTATACGAAGTTGTTTTCATGAAATCTGTATTCAACCAGCCATTTGGTAAGTCAAATTTGTCACCAACATGATTAATAGCTTCTTTCATAGATGAAGCTGCATTTATAACCGCATCCATATCATAAGTCATTTCACGAAATCCGTAATTTATTAAAACAGATGCTCCGCCGATCAATATAATATCAGCAGGCATATTTTTACCGTTGATTTTACGAAACTCCTTAGCAAGTTCTTTTAAATAATTATCAAGGTTATCTTTTGTGAAAGGCTGCTCAAACAACATTTCTCACTTCACTTTCAATTATATTAAATCTTCTGAATTCTGGAATGGCTTCCTGTTCCGCTATGCGTAACGGTTCATCTGATTTTAACACTTCACTGTTAAGCAGCACACCAATGGGATATATAGGTTTCTCCAGTTTTCGTGTGCGAAGGTCGTTATATTTGGCACAAAGTGGTATTTCATTTATTCTTGATAAATAATCCAGCATAGCAAGCAAATATAAAGCTTCTGGATACCAATGCTTGTTATAAAGCTTACGGACTTCATCCGATTCTAATACTACTACTATAAAATCAAGATCACCCATGTCTTTTACATGATGACAGGTATTGCTCTTGAATATTTCAAAGGAACTGCGAATATCTTCCTTTGCAGAGTCTAAGATAGACTCAATGGATATTCCGAGAACTTTTGCTATTTTATAAAGTGTGCCAGCTGAACATTTCTCAAGGTCAGCTTTTCCGCTGCAAATATCATTGATAGTTGCTTGCGGTACACCACTATCCTTGCTCAAGCGATATTTAGTCATCTGGATTTTTTCAAGCTGTTCATTTATCAACATAATGATACCTCCTCTCTTTCTTATATTATAACGGTTGACCGAAGCATTTTCAATAGGCAAAATGTATAAAATAGTTTGATTATTCTTGCTGATTCTTTGACGCGCAGCCATAATAGTAACCCACTCTGTTAATTATAGTACTTATCGATATATCGAGCTCAGATCAGTCCGATACCATGCAGGTGTTTATCGGCTTTAGTGGTGTTCAGCTCAGGATTGACCGCAAGAACGTCCTTATCTACAATGTTTTCTATCTTGAAGCAGTCATAGCCTGCTTTCTGAAAGATATGAAATCTGATAATTGGATTTTCAATGCTTTTCTCAGCTTCAATAGCGTTTTCAAGCAGAATCAGGATTATGTTCCATCATCTGAACATAATCCTGATTCTTTTCATTATTCTGTTATCTTGATATCAATACCCCGAAGGCAGCAAGTCAGTTTTATCAGCCATCAACAAGTATTATACTCAGCTTTGAAAGATCAGTCATATCAACCTTGTCGTCGCCGTTGATGTCAGCGTTCTTCTCGTTGTACTCAACATCCTGCTTGCCGACGATCTGCTTGAGAGTTGCAAGATCAGCAAGGTTAACGTCACCGTCATCATTTACATCTCCCTTGACATTCTTGCTTAGAGTCAGTTCGCAGAAGAGCACATAGTCAGTAAGATCAACCTTGCCGTTCTTATCAAGGTCTGCAGTCTTCTCAACTATATGTTTCTCACCGCTGCCATAGATGTAATTTTCATATATTTGCTTGTCAGTAGAATCAACTTCACCGTCACCGTTTGCGTCGCCGTCCTTTCTGCAGTCAATAAGCTTGAGACTGAGTGTTGAAAGGTCAGTAACATCGATAAAACCATCGCTGTTCATATCAGCATTCTCTTTTATTATCTCAGTTTTAACACCGTGTGAAATAAACTGACGAAGAGTTGCAAGGTCAGTCAGCTCAACGAATCCATCTCCGTTTACATCGCCCTTAATTGAAGAACCAAAGCTGAAGTGCTCACAAAGTGTAGCCTGACCTCCTGTTGATGTGAATGAATAGAATTCAAGAACTGCAGATGCATCCTTAGCGTTGACTGTTCCGTCTCCGTTTATATCAATTATAGACTTCTTATCTCCGTCAAACTCTGCCTTTTCACCAGTTGAAAGTCTTGCATATTCCTTAAGGATCAGAGAAGCATCTGAAGAATCAATCTTATTGTTTCCATCTGTATCGCCCTTTAAAACAGCAACGATTATCTTTGAACCTTCTGGAACATTAGGAAGTGTTATAACAACAGTGTCCGACTTGATTTCTGTAGTTACAGCGGGCGTAGTTGTTGTGCTTGCTGTTGTAGTTACAGGCGCAGCGGTTGTAACTGGAGTTGTTACCTGTGCCGGTTCAAGAGCTACAAATGTCTGATTGTACTTTTTCGCATAAGCCTCTGCTGTACTGCCTGAATAACCGTAGATGACTGCCTGGCTGCAGATAGTGGCAGATGAATCATAGATGAAGCAGTTCGGGTTGCTGATTGTAATCTTCTTCAGAGCAGGACAGTTATAAAATGCATCCTTACCTATTGTTGAAATAGACTCGGGGAACGATATCTCAGTCAGAGAAACACAGTTTCTGAATGCATAGCTTCCGATCTCTGATATTGTTGAACTTGTGAATTTGAATGTCTTAAGACTGCGGCATTCTTCAAACGCATGATCCTGGATCTCAGTTACAGGAGCGCAAACCTCAAAAGATTCAAGGTTATTGCAAGCACAGAATGCGGAATCACCTACGATCTTAAGCTCGCCGCAAAGCTGCATCGTTTTATAATCATTGTGCTCAGCATATGCGTGATTGCTGAGTTTCTCGCTAAGGATCAAAATGTCATCAGCAGCTTCATCACTTGAATTAGGCATGTTTCCGCCTTTTACTATCATACCGTTGATTGCAAGCTCACCCAGATTTGTTTTGGTCTTTGCTTCCCATGGTGTTCCCTTGAATGATGTTGCTCCGATCGATGTTACACTTTTGGGGATAGTAACGTTTTCAAGCTTGTCACAGTCAGCAAACGCATAGTCGCTGATAGCAACTGTTCCATCAGGAATAATTGCGGTTGTAGTACAGTTACTTCCGTCAATTACAATTTTATTCACACTAACAATCGGAGACTTGCTGCGCTGGTCAAAAAGCCATTCTGTATTGTTGAATGCAAGTCCGCCGATCTCTGTAACACTTTCAGGAATGTTGATTGTCTTAAGGTGCTTGCACATTGAAAATGCGCCCTCACCTATTTTTGTAACAGACTTAGGAAGCTCAACTGTCTTCAGTGATGCGTTTCCTAAGAAAGCATATTCGCTGATCTCTGTAACAGGAAGACCTTTGAAATTATCTGATATAGATATTTCTTCAGCAGTATAGATCCCACACTTTACAAGTACAGCATGATCTTTATATACCCCAAATACAAGCCCGTCTTCTTCGACTGCTGATGCAATCAGAGCATTGCTATTTGCCATTCCATTATTATATATCGGTGCTCCGCTTCCAAGAATAAGTGCTGCCGATAAAGCTAAACTTAGTATTTTCTTTCTATTATTCATTTAAAATGCTCCTTCTTTCTTCAGCCTATGATTGAGGGATAATCTACATAGCAACGATCAAGATCCACATCTCCTGTTATACCATCAACTCTTCCTGTCTCAGAATGCTGCCATATTCCCATTGGTTTATAGTATTCAATAGTTGCATCATTATTCCATACAGCTATCCACAAAGCATACTTTTCACGTTTTTCTTCAGAAATCTTAGGAAGTCCTTTGCCTTTACTTACATAGATGCCAGGAGTGTATCCCGCCTTTTCTATCTCTTCACAGAAAGCCATTGCCATTGCAGTACAATTTTCCATACCGGATTCCAATGCAGCTCCATCTTCAAGATCAAAATATAAAGGGAAATCCAAGTGCTTTCCACCTAAGTATTCAAGACAACACCTTGCTTCTTCTCTTGCTTGTTCAACCGTTAATGCACGTGAATACCAGTATCCGCCAACCTTAAGACCAACACTCGTAGCCCCCTGATAATTTTCATCTATATATTCATCTTTTTGTAATTCATTTTTGCCATTAATAAGACCAATACGCAGAATGACAAAATCTATTCCCGAATTCTTCACCTTCTGCCAGTTGATTATGTTACCAGGAGTATTTTCATTTTGGTAACCAGAAACATCTATACCATTCATAATAACAGTTCTGCTTGTAGTGTTAAGCAGTGATGAATCAGGTATTGAATTTGAGGATGATTGTTTTTTTACTGCTGAATTCTGGGATGTTACTACAACCTTTTTGAATGTTAGATCAGCACTTCCTGTTGCGGTAACTCTGAATTCGATCTTGCTTTCAGCATATTCTGCAGGAAGATCAAACAGTACATGATAATTACCATCGGATACGAGCTCACTTCTTTTGAGTTCCTTTTTAGCAAGAATAGTGTCATTGTCACTTGTGAATACATCGAATATAGCAACTACATCGTCCGAAGAACCTGATTCTGATATATCCACATTGAATATCGCTCTGTTTTTTCCAAGTGAGATATTATCAGTATACGGACCATATACTCTGTCACCGCTGTTCTTGAGATTTATTCCCAAATCAGACTTACTGCATCCTTCAGTCATCTTCATATCATCTGCAGTAAACTTACTTGCAAGAGGCTTGTCCAGACGAACAACATTAACTTTATCAATAATTGTTTCGCTGTTTCCTAAATAGTATGTTCTGAACTCATATACATCATTGAGCTGAGTATTGTTGAAATACAATGAGAACACCTGTGTGAAATTCGCTTGCTTGAAATCTGTACACTTGATTGTCTTCTGAGCTACAATCTGATTCTTGGTCGTGTTATATACATCGATCCTGAGAACATCCGCATTGATCGTATTGTTATCTACCTTGAGTGAGTAATCAGCTCTAAATGAACCCAAAGCAAGCTTGTCTACATAAGGACCATATGCAAGACAACCAGGCTTATCAGTTGCATATGCCTCTATTCCATCTCTGCCATACTTTCCGTCTTCACCCTTGGTACGCATCTGACTGCTCAGATCCGATTCTGCTTCAAATTTCATTTCTGTCTTTACAGAAACATCTCTGACAGTTACACTGTCAACGGAAATAAGTGCTTTCTGGAAATAATAAACTCTGTATTCTATTCTGTTTGATGCAGATCCGTTTTCATATTCAAGGTGGAAATCCTGATATGCATCAGGTGTGAGGAAGTCTTTTCTTCTGATTTCCTTTGAAGCGATTATTCCACCGAGATCAGTATCATTGACTTCTATTCTTGCAACAACTTCATTATCAGCAGTATTGTTATCAGTCTTCATCCTGAAGGTAACTTCCTTGTCACCATATGATAAGCCACTGATATATGGGCCATATACCATGTAGCCCTTATCGTCTGATGTTGTAGCAGTTACGCAATCAGATTCCTTCTTTCCTACCTTGCTGCTCTGGTCCGTCTCAGCTTCAAAAATAAGCTGCTTTGAAAGCTTTTTCTGAAGGTCAGAATAATCCATCTTGTTTATGTATCCGTTCTTGTTAACATCAGCGCAGAGCTTCTGGTATACTGAATAATCCGTCTTACCTGATGCAATAAAATCCATGATCTTTGTTACATCACTTACATCAACGCGTCCGTCATATGTAACGTCTCCGAGATCATCATATTCATAATATGGAACACAGAATCCAAGTATTGTATCCTGACATAATTCAGAATCACAAACTCTGTCGGTTGAAGGATCATATTTTATAACATATATTTCCTTCTTGCCTGCTACATAGTTTACTCCGCTTATGATCGCAAGCTGATCAGCACCATCTTCTGTATTGCCATTGTTTTCTATAACAGCAACATCACCGACACGGCATATATATGAAGATGCCTCAAAATATGCGCCGTTCTTCTTATAGTCAGCAACGAACTCACTTATACGCGGAACTTCCGGATAATTATAGAATGTCTTGGCGCCTGAAGCCTTCAGTACTTCGTCAACAAATGTGATTGAGAACTTATCATACCCTGCAGGTCTCTTGCTCTTATCCTTTCTCATCTGCGCCTGTTCAAGTGCTCTCTGACGTGAACCAGGACTGGAAATAATAGGAGATTCAACAAGTTCACCTGTTGAAGGATTAGACGGTGTTGACGGTGTACTTGATGCATTTGGGTAAATAGGAGTTGCAAAGCCTATAATTTTTGTATCCTCATCAACATGAAGACGTCCATCATCATCTCTAGGAATAGGCTCCCTATACTGATATTGTACTCTTGTAACATCATCATTAATATTACCTTCACAAGTTGTTATTATAGCTGACTGACCGGTACCATTAACGTCTACAACTATTCCTGTATGATCAGGACCGGGTCCAAAATCTTCATCATCTGAATTGTCAAAAAAAACAAGATCTCCTACCTTAGGAGTATAATCAAGTTCAGCGTCAGTACCGTACTTAGGATTTTCTCTTAAATCCTCTTCTTTACCAGTAGGATTATAACTCCAATACTCAGTTTCCCATGAATGATAACATGAAGGATCAATTGTGACAATGCAATTAGTTGTTGAATTCTCTCCTATTCTTACGCCAGGGAGCTCTCCTCCGGCTTTTCTGACACAATGAATTGCAAATAGCACACACCAGTCAGTACTCGTATCTGTGAATGTTGAATTACCACGATAGTAATCCAAAGCGATCTCAGCCGCTCTTTCAGGTGTTCCGTCTTCCGCTGCATACGATGTTGCAGGTACTGCTGCTGCGATACTGCAAATTGCTGCCGCTGTTAATACGATTGGTAGTTTTCTCATAACTTCCTCCATTTTCTAATATATTATTTGCAATAACATTATATAATAAATCAATATACAAAACAAGGTTTTTGAATACGATTCGTAACATAAGCACAATTTTCTCCACACAGTATAAGAATGTATTGTCAAACAATTATTTGTATTAACTACATCTGCCTAATCATTTACACACATGCATTATTTTTTTGTTTCATTTTAAGTGGAATATCATTGCATTTCATTATTCAATATGATATAATGTGTTCAGCAATATCATTTCTCCGCACAAAAAGTCAATATGATTGGAGTGGTAATATGCTCTTCAGAAAAAAGCTCATATCATTGCTTGCATGTTCAGCTTTATTGAGCTTACAGAGCTCGTATTTCGGACCGATTCAGTCCACAGCCGCAGAAGATACATACCTGATAAGGGACAAATGGAACTACTGCTCAACTGCCAACTATGTCGAATCTGAGCATTTTGTTATATTCTATGGCAATAATGATACTACCGGATTAGTCAATGATGCTTTCCTGAAACGTAACCTTGAAGACTATGAAAAGCTCTGGCACTGCTATAGCGAATATCTTGGAATGACAGATATTAATGTCGATACCTACGGAAAAAGCAGACAGAAATATAAAACAAACGTCTATCTGACAAACACAGGACTTGACAAATACCCGACGGGATGGGCTTTCATGAGTTCAGAGGACGGATACGGAATAGAGTATCTAAGCCCTGAGGCAATGCTCGATGAGCTGACTATCGCTCACGAATTCGGTCACGTAGTGACCATGCAGCAGAAAGCGTGGGTCGACCAGGAGATCACCGGCGCCTGGTGGGAATCGATAGCCAACTGGTTCAGGGAAATGTATCTCGGCAGTGAATACTATACAGGAACAGTCAAGACATGCTGGTTTGAACCATATATACGGAATATGAGTCTGACCATACCTCACGGACGTAACTACTATGAGACATTCCCCTTCCTTCTCTACCTGTCATATAACCCGGACAATATAGAAGGGCTTGGCACCACATTCGTTCAGAAAATGCTGTCCGAAGCCAGACCAGATGAATATCCGTTTGACACTATCACACGGCTTACTGGTTCTGATGCGCAGACAATAGTCGGAAATTACGCAAAGCGAATGGCAACATTCGACTTCGGAGCAAAACAGGCCTATCAGGACGAGTTCAGCAAAAAGCTTGCTGAAGCTCCGTATTACTGGAATCTCTTCTATACAGTCCCGGAGGATAACGGAACCGGCTGGCTTCAGTCTCCTCAGGAAGAAGCCCCCATGCAGGGTGGAATTAATATAATACCTCTCAGTATCAATGGTGATGAGATAACAGTTGATTTCAGAGGCATTTCTGACGATGAAAACGCCGGATGGCAGTCATGCATAGTAACAGTTGACTCAAACGGCAAGGAACATTATTCCTCCCTGTTCGGCAGCGGTGGAAGCATGACAGTTCAGGCAAAAGGCGCGGCTTCAGCATACATCACCGTATCCGCTATGCCTAAAAAACTTTACAGAGTCAACGCTTTCCACAAGGAAAAGGATTCAACATACAGAAATGGTGATGAACGCAGACGCTATCCATATGAGCTCAGGATAACAGGCGCATCAGTTCAGCAGTCCGGAGGATATAAGAAGGGAAAAGGTCACATCCATTCAAATGGCGGCGGCTGGGTATCAGACACCGCGAAGGTCGCTGATACTGTGTATGTAGGTAAAAACGCGATGGTACTCGGTAGCGCGAATGTTTCCGGCAGCGTGCGTATAGAAGACTATGCTGTTGTTGCCGGAACAGCAATTATCAAGGATAATGCTGTTATAAGCGGGCATGCAGTCGTAGACGGAGGCGGATGGGTATATTTAAATGGCTGGAAGCAGGGAAATGTTGAGATAAGCGGCAATGCACTCATCACAGACAGCGCTGTAGTTGCGAAATCAAGCAAGATCTCAGGGAACGCCAAGATCAGTCAGAAAACGTTTCTTGATGAAGCTGTGAAAGTTACTGATCACGCGGAGATAAAGGGCAATGCATATGTCTATGGCGAAAGCACTTATTCCGGACAGGCAATTGCTGACGGCGATTATTCAAACAGCGAGTCAAAAGATAACGGAGTCGGATATGGATGGCTCGACGATAAAGGCTGGTATGATATTCCTGACGGATACATCGCATCTTATGATTTCAGTGAAAAGACTGATAACTGGGCCAAAGACGGATACACATCCACAAATGCCAGAAATATCGGTTCAGAATGGTCATCTGAACGGACATCTGCAAATGGAGTAATAAGCTTTGACGGCAAAGATGATTATCTTTTGCTCGAGAATTCTCTGCTGCTTTCACATGATATCCAGATCAGTCTTGCCGCTCTCTGGAAGGGCGGAAGCAATGGTCAGGAGCTCTTCCATTTCGGCGACGCTTCAGCATACATGAGCTTTACTCCATCCAACAACAATGGCAAAGCTGAGTTTACGATAACAGACGGAAATACAGCAGAAAAGCTTACTGCCCCATTATCTCTCACCAAGGGTGAATGGAATAAAATAACAATACGAATCATCAAAGGAAAAGCTTCTCTTATAATAAACGGAAACGAAGTGAGCAGCAAAGAAATAACACTCGATCCTGTATCAGTTATGAGCGCTTCCGAAGATGATATGACAATCCTAGGGAAAGGATTCTACGGAGCGGTTGATTATCTAAATATCAGCTACAAGGATACTCCTGAGCCAGGTATAAAATACAATGGTAGTGAAGACCCTGATGACGGAATAAAAGGAGACGTTGACGCAAACGGGAAATTTGAAACTGCAGATCTGGTTCTTATGCAGAAGTGGCTGCTTGCTGATAAGAATACCTCTCTCGCAGACTGGAAAGCCGGCGATCTCTGTGAAGACGGCAGGCTTGATACATTCGATCTTTGCATCATGCGAAAACTCCTTCCTGACAGTCTTACATGATTGCAATATGTATCATCGACCTGAAAATTACTACATTCCAGGAATTATAAGGATAGCCTCTGAAAAACGCAGATGCGTTTTTCAGAGGCTGTTTTATATCTTCATACTGTTAAACTTCGTAAGACAGAACAAATCATCTCTGAATGAATAAAATTGCATATATACTATAATAATCATATGCGTTTTCAAGCAGTCCTCAGACCACGAGCCGTGAGGACTATTTTTTCTGCCCCTATTGCTGCTATGTCAACTACAAAAATCAGAACTAATATGAAAAACTAACTGCCCGCATATGCACTGAACAGGCTATAACGCTTGAAAAAATAATTCCATGAAAAAATTTTTTCAAAAAGTGTTACACCTGAAGAATACTGTGCGTTTATATAAGTGAAGGACAGATCTGAACCTCAAAAACAAAGTAGGAAGCAAAGAAGAATGAAATATTCGCAAAAGTACAGCAGAGAGCGAATATCAGTAAGTCAGAATACGCAGACAGTTTAAGCGGAATTGAAAAATTCGAGAGGAGAATTAGTATGACAAGAATAGCAAGTATAGCTGCAGCAGCGGTACTCATAATAGGTTCTGTAGGTGGCGGAGTATATATGAAAAATAATAATTGCCCGGTGATCCACGTCCCGGTTGAACAGGCAACAAGCATCGAGACTAATACAGAGACCTCATCAACAGTCACAGATACAACAACAAATAATACTGAATCAGAGACAACAGTCGCTGACAGCACAGTTTCAGAAGAAACCTCACAGCAGTTCAGTGTAACAAAAGAAGAACTGATTGAAAAGGCCAAGGATTCTAATTATCTGAATTATTTTGATAAGTTCTCGGCGGATTATACTGTCCTCATAAACGAGCGCCATGAATTCCATACAGGGCCTGAAAATATTGTCGGAAAAATATATCTTGACGAGATAAATCTAACAGCTTCAGCAACAGAAGAGCGATATGAAAATGATAAGTGTCTTGGCAAGTCTCTTATTGCAATAATGGACAATTATTACTATGCTGCTGAAGAAGTGTTGACAGAAACTGATTTCACAAACGGTGGATATAAATTCCTTGAAACTCCGGACAAATACTATTATGTAAAGGACGAGAATTCAGATAAAGTATTTGTCACACCTTACGGCAGAAGTATGGATTTAGACGTTTATGCTCCAGAAAACTGGGACATAACTGGTGAAAGAACAGAAAACGGCAGAAAGATAATATCAATAAGCGGTGTTCAGAAAGGTGATAACAATTATGAGGGCGTTTACCGTGAGCTTACTTATACAGCAGAAGTTGACGCTGAAACAGGAATGACACTTTCCTATGATGTATTCGACAGCAACAATAACAACACTTATTCATTCAAAGTTACAAACTACAAGTTTGATGATGAAGCCGTTGAATTCAGAAAAGCTTCTGATATTATTAACGAAATAGAAAACGGCGGATATGCGAAAAGGTAACCGAGATCAACTCAGAATATTTTGCGACAGTTCAATTATACAAAACAACATCAGCTCTGTACAGGTATTTCATTCCTGTTCAGAGCTGCTTTCTTTAACCTCTTTTCGCTAGAAGTCTCCGACCTCTACAGGTGGGAGATGAATAGCGCTCCTATTTACTAAATATTCTTGACATTGCAAACATAGTGTAATATAATAAAATCAGTTGACTATAACGAAAGCTGAAGGATAGC
>JAGCYM010000093.1 GCA_017960805.1 Ruminococcus sp. | reverse complement strand
GCTATCCTTCAGCTTTCGTTATAGTCAACTGATTTTATTATATTACACTATGTTTGCAATGTCAAGAATATTTAGTAAATAGGAGCGCTATTCATCTCCCACCTGTAGAGGTCGGAGACTTCTAGCGAAAAGAGGTTAAACTTCTGCTTTGCTTCTTTTTCAAGTTCAGATACCACATCCGTGGGAATGCGGATCGATTTCTTAACACTAGATTCTTTAGCTTTTTTCATGATTAAATCCTCCTGCTAAATAGCTACTATATATTAATCAGCACGTAGTATTCTTAAACAGTATCGATGCAAGTTGGGAGGATACAAGTGGTGGGTGTGTGTTCAGTAACAGGTGATGCATCTTGTTGGGGCAAATGGTGTGTGAAACAGATCGTCTGATATATCTGAAAGAATGGGTGCTTGAGTACCTTGCGGTCTACGCTGTCAGCGATAAACCAAATGTCCGTGACTATCAGCGTGAAGTGCTCCACTACTGCCGCACTCGCAGAACGATAACCGAGATAGCACAGCATCTCAATCTCGGTGCAGGATTTTGCCGGGACTACCTGCTGAAACCGCTGTGCGAGCACGGTGAATTGAGGTGTGAGATAGACAAGCAAGAAATCAGCAGGCACTGTTATATAGCTGTAAGATGAATTATGCCCTCCGTATTAAAAAGTGCGGAGGGCATTTTAGTTTTATAATAATGAAGTCATATAAAGAGGAAGATAAACTATATCATCTTCGACTTTAAGATCACTGGTGTGAAGGACATAGGGAGTATGAAGTTGTTGGTTATATCTGCGTATGAATTTTTTCAAAGATGAAAGTGTATAATTCTTTCCGGATTTCACTTCGATCGGAGAAATATTGTGACGATTGCTGATCTTACTTTTGGCGATAAGAAAATCAATTTCCATCCTTGCTTCTGCATCGTCGCGAGATGAATTTGCATAGAAAAACAGATTATGACCGCTTGCTGTAAACATTTGAGCAACAATGTTTTCCATTATCATTCCAAGATCAACTTCAAGTTTGCCCAAAAGAAGTTTCTTATAAATCTCTTCGCTGACGATTCCCTTCTCATCAAAACAATGGCTGATAAGCAATCCTGTGTCGCCCATATAGCATTTAAGAAGTGTGCGGTCACGATTTAGATTCAGTCCAATATTTGGCTCAGTGGAGTTGTAGCAGTTATTTACGATCATAGCGTCAGAAAGCCAGAACATCGCATCTCTGTAATTATCAAATCGAGCACCTTTTTCAAGAGACGATAGTTTGAAATGCTGATTCTGATTCTGAAGCTGAGAAGGTATCTCGTCAAATATTGCTTCAACTTTCATTTCATAGCCAATGGCGTGTTTTCTGATGTCCTCACGATACAATTTTAGTATACGGCGCTTTACAGTATCAACGCTGTCAAAATCTTTGGTATCTGCATAAGTCTTTACAGCCTGAGGCATACCGCCGACAATAAGATATAGCCGGAACAGATCCATTGCTTTTCTGTGCAAAGCCTGACCTAAAGGCTTTCTATTATTAAAGCATTCAACAATCAAAGGATACATTGTATCATTGTCAAGTGCCCAAAGGAATTCCTCAAAATCCATTGGATACATATTAACGGTATCCTCTTCAGAAGGAATGAGAATACCCTCAACATTTTTCCTGATTGAAATAAGAGAACCCGTTTCAATATAATCATATCTTCCGTCTTCTACAAGATACTTGATAGCACTTCTTGCTCTCGGGAATAACTGGACTTCATCAAAGATGATCAGCGATTCCCGAGGATAAAGCTTTTTATTATATATAGTTGAGAGCTTCTGAAAAAGAATATCCATATTATCAAGGTCGTGAAGGAAGATATCTTTGACAGCCTCATCAGCCTTGTTGAAGTCGATCAAAATATAGCTTTTATACTTGGCTTTTGCGAATTCTTCAACGATATAGCTTTTGCCTACACGTCTTGCACCTTGTACCAGCAAAGCGCTTGTTCCATTGGTACGCTTTTTCCATTCTACAAGATAATCGTACATTTTTCGTTTCATACACTCAGCTCCGATCTGCGTAGTTTTTAATTAGTATAACACAAATCAAGAAAAAAATCAAGGCGAAATCTACACAAAACAAGAATTTTGTTTTGAAAAATCTTACACAAATCGAGATTTTTAACATTGGTATTGTAGCAGTCAATATAAGTAGATTGTACTCCAGGTTGTCATCGTGGATGGTTACCCTTTCCAGCAGTTACTTAATTAGAACTACTATGCTATTTATATAAAGTGACCGCCTCCAATAGGAGGCGGTTTTCGTTACTCGGTTGGCAGGTTGATAAAAGTTGGCTCATGTTTAGCGGCACGGACATATTTGAGCATATCCTCGCGGAGCAGGCGGACTGTTGATGTATTGATACCGGGATGGCCGCAGATGTATTCATCCTTCATCAGGTCGTTATCAATGACAAGCTTAACGCTGTTATCAGTATCAAATATCAGTTCAAGGACCGAAACAGAACCGGGGATAGTATGCAGATACTCCTGCATCTTATCAGCTTCTGCAAATGAAAGTCGTGCGCAGTTCAACTGCGAGGTCAGAAACTTTGTCTTGAAGGGCTTGTCTCCGGGCGTAAGCAGCATATAGAAACTTGTCTTCTGACGATTGCAGAGGAAGAGGTTCTTGCAAATCTTAGCACCAAGCACTGATTCTATCAGCAGGCAGTCCTCCATAGTATCAGCATGGTCGTGGTCAGCTCTCTTGTACTCGATGCCAAGAGAGTCAAGTTTATCGTATATAGCCATTTCGACCTCAGAACGTTCTTCTGTTGGACGTCCGCTGTAAAGAGTGTTATCTATATTCATTTCAATGCTCCATTCACCATTTGTCACGCATAAGGAAATCCGCTATATGCACTATCTCGATACCGTTATCGTTGCCTAAAGCGAGTGGGTCGCGGCATACCACATATTTATGGTAGTGATCCTTAATATCCATAAGGTTAGCAGTTTCACGGTCGGAGCCGTCGGGAAGCTGAACGCAGACCTGGACGTATATCCTTTCATCTCTGCGAACTGCAACGAAGTCGATCTCCTTTGTATTGTTCTTGCCAATATAGACCTCATAACCCCTGCGCTTCATTTCGAGGTACACTATGTTCTCAAAGACAGCTGAAAGCATTTTGGTATCGAAGCCCATCTGACTGTACTTGATAGAAATATCGGAAAGATAGTATTTTTCCTGAGTTTTGAGTACAGCTTTGCCCTGAAGGTCGTAACGCTGACAGGGATATATGATAAATGCTTCACCGAGCCATTTCAGGTAGTTGTAGATAGTTTCGACGGAAAGACTACGGTTTTCGCTTTTTAGGAACTTCACTATCGTATTAGCCGAAAAGGTCATACCAACGTTTTCAATCACATAACGAACAACTCTGTCAAAGAGTTCCTTATTGCGTATCTTATGACGCTTTGATATGTCTCTTGTTATGACCGAAGCGTATATACCATCAACGATCTGATACGCAGACTTAGTCTCGAAGCTGCTGATACCTACAAGAGGAAAACCTCCATACTGAACATATTCATCAAATACGTCTCTAGCCTGTGACTCATCTTTGCTTTTGAATGTCAGGTACTCACGAAGCGAAAGAGTATATACAGGGATTGTTACATATCTGCCAGTGAGGTATGTGGATATCTCACTCGACATCAGCTTGCTGTTTGAACCTGTGACATATATATCAACATCGCTGTTTTCAAGAAGGTCGTTAATAACCTTCTCCCAGCCTTTTATTTCTTGTAATTCATCAAGGAGCAGGTAACAGCGTCCTTTATCAGTAATGACTGTTTTTATGTCAGAATACATCTCTTTGGCAGTATAGTCATCGTACATGATCTCGTTGTATCTGCGCTCAATAATGTTTTCTTTTGAAACTCCGCGCTTTATGAGTTCATCAGCTACCATTTCGAGTATAGTAGATTTGCCGCAGCGATGAACACCTGCAAGTATCTTTACAACAGGGGAGTCTATAAATGGCTCAATTGCGTTAATATAATCAGGTCTAAGAATCATAATATCACCTCTAAATACTATTATACCCTAAACAATTGCGTTGGTCAAGAAGTTTTTACTTGTATAACGGAATAAACATGATAGATTATTAGTTTTTTATATAAGCACAAACCCATTGCTTTTTTCTTCTTGACATAATGGGACTGATAAGTTCCGTTATTGCTTGACTTTTGTAATTAATCATAAGAGATAGTAATAGTCCATATTGTGTATCTTTAAAGTTCTTAAGTTCAATATCTGATTATAAGCAAGCTTAAATGAGAACACCAGCTCCCGTATAGGGAGCTGGCTTCATTTATTATCGTTATACTGCCTTTTAGTCGTGTGCATTTCGTGTGCATTTCACCTGATTTTTATGCACACGGAGCTGCAAAATTGCGGTTATACCTGATTTCTGTAGGTAACAGAAAAGCCTGTATTTCGGTGTTTTCCTCGAAATACAGGCTTTAATGATCTGTGTCCTTGGCATAATATTTATCCTCCTGATTACGCAAAAACACGCAGTATGCTGTACATCGATCAAGATTTGCATTCCGTGATCAGATTTACGTACAAGCGTACTACGTGTGTCATTGCATCGTATTTTATTAACTTAATTATTATAAATCATTATTCAGATAATTTCAAGAGTCGAGAAGAAAAATCTCCTTTAAGCGCACAGCAATAATCATGCCGTTGATTATTTTTGTGCGAATGTGCAATGAATTTAACGAGAGTTTACTGATGCAAGCTCACCTACATGCTGTTCTCTTTTATCTCCGCTGAGCTGCTTATATGTCCGGATTATCAGGAACAAAGCGACCGCAAAGGTCAGAATATCAGACACAGGCATGGAGTAAAGGACGCCATCAAGTCCGAAGAAACGAGGCAGAATCACTGCAAAGCCAACTCCGAACACGATCTCCCGTATCATCGAAAGTGCAGTAGATTCCACAGCCTTGCCCATAGCTTGCAGGAAGATAAAGCAAGCCTTGTTCACACAGGCGAATATCATCATGCAGAGATAAATGCGGAATGCGTGTACCGCAAAATCGGTATAATAACTACTCTCGTTCGCTGCACCGAATATACCGATAAGCTGTTTCGGGAAAAACTCCACGAAGATAAGGGCGACAGCACCGACACTTGCTTCTGCTGTCAGCAGTTTTGTGAACAGCTCACGAACTCTCAGGCGATGCCCTGCGCCCATATTGAAGCCGACTATCGGAATACAGCCTGCCGCCATACCTACCACAATTGAAATGACGATCTGGAAGAACTTCATTACGATGCCGACTACCGCCATAGGAATCTGCGCGTACTCCTCCTGCCCGAAAACAGCGTCCATTGCACCGTATTTGCGTATCATATTATTGATCGCTGCCATTGCTGCCACAAGGGAGATCTGCGAGAGGAAACTGGTCAGACCGAGTGTCAGCGTTTTGCGGATAATTGCACTTTCGGGCTTGAAATCAGCCTTTTCAGGCTTTACGAGCTTCATATTGCAGAGATACCATATCGCAAGCACCGCCGTAACGATCTGTCCGATGACAGTTGCGACTGCTGCACCCATCATACCCCACCTGAAAACAAAAATGAATATCGGATCAAGTATCATATTCAGTACCGCACCTGCAAGGGTGGAGATCATAGCAAACTTCGGGCTGCCGTCGGCTCGAATCACAGGGTTCATAGCCTGACCGAACATATAGAACGGGATACCAAGCGAGATATAGAAGAAGTATTCCTGTGAGTGGCGGAATGTTTCTTCATTGACTGTACCGCCGAACATTGCGATGATTCCATCGCTGAATATCAGGTACACGGCACATAGGATAAGGCTGCTCACGATCGTCATAAGGACGGAGTTGCCGACACTTTTCCTTGCCTTGTCTGGTTCGCCCTTTCCGAGACTCAGGCTGACAAATGCACAGCAGCCGTCACCGACCATAACGGCAATTGCAAGAGCTATGACTGTCAGCGGAAACACCACCGTATTGGCGGCGTTTCCATAAGAGCCGAGATAGCTTGCGTTTGCAATAAATATCTGGTCAACGATGTTGTAGAGCGCCCCCACCAGCAGAGAAATGATACAAGGCAAAGCGTACTTTTTCATCAGTCTGCCGACAGGCTCACGCCCCAAGAATTGATTTGCGGTTTGTTCCATTTGAATTCCTCCTAAAAAATACAGCGTGAAGCTATAAGCCGGAATTACGCTTAAAGCCACACGCTGTTTTTGATGATATGAAATTGTATCAGTCGAGATAAGAGCCGACAGGAGCAGTGTTGTACTGTTTTTTGATTTTCATGATAACAGAGCCGTCGGGCTGCTCGGTTTCTTCAAGGATCTTATACTTGGTCTTGCTCTTTTCAAGGCTTTCCTTGTATTTTTTGATCTCCTCCTGAACGACCCTTACCGCATAGTCATGACCGACATCTTCCTTGAGCATAAAATGAAGTGTCTGGCAGATACACGCTTCTTTGATTCTTTTCATTATGATCTACCTCCATAAAAAAATAAAACGAGCAGCAATAACCGGACTTACGCAGAATTGCTACTCGTTATGTACTAATTATATCAAATTTTTCAGCATTTTTCAAATTGTGTTTTTTCACAAATTTCATGCGATATGCTTTTCGATATATTCGACAACTTCGCTTTTGTCGATATCAAGAGCGTAGGCAAATTCCTCAAAGAGCATATTCTCTGCAAGACTAAGATAATTCTCGTCCGTGGAACGCAGCTTTTTCCCGCTTTCGGCAAGCTCCTTACGGCGAAGGTACAGCGTTTTGATAAGTCGTATGATCTCATGTTTGTCGGCATCTTTAATGATGCGGCTGTATTCTTCCTTACGCTTGATGTCGTTGTCTATCCATATAAGCCCCTCAGAATTCATGTGGGAGATCAGCTCATCGACCTCAGCTTTTGAGCATATCGGGTGCATCTTGCTGAGAGCCGTGTCGTTATTGGTCGGTACATAGAAGATGTTTTTCTCAGTGTATATATGTTTGAGAATATAGTATTCCTGTTCTTCACCCGTAAAATCACGCTTTTCAACTGCCGTGACCTTACATATCCCGAATGCACCGTACATCACCATGTCACCTACGTTGTACATAAGTATCACCTCATAAAAAAATAGAACGTTAAGCAAGTAACTGGACTTACGCAGTAACTGCTACACGTTCTTTTATGTTATTATAGCACTCTTAAAAGAAAAATGCAAAGGTAGTTTTGCACAAAAAATATAAATTCAATATATTTTTCTCATGAAATAATATCCGTCCATAAGGACGGTCCAATATTTTATTCTACCGGCAGATCTATAAATGTTGGCTCATGCTTAGTTTCACGTACATATCTGAGCATATCCTCACGGAGCAGGCGGACTGTAGATGTATTGATACCGGGATGACCACATATGTATTCATCCTGAATCAGAGCGTGATCTATGACAAGCTGTATGTTGTTATCAGTATCGAATATAAGCTCCAACGCTGATACAGAGCCGGGGATAGTATGCAGAAATTCCTGCATTTTATCGGCTTCCGCAAATGAAAGGCGCGCACAGTTAAGCTGCGAGGTCAGAAACTTTGTCTTGAACGGCTTGTCTCCGGGCATAAGCAGCATATAGAAACTTGTCTTTTGACGGTTGCAGAGAAACAGATTCTTGCAGACCTTAGCCCCAAGCACAGATTCTATCAGCAGGCAGTCCTCCATAGTATCAGCGTGTTCATGGTCTGCTCTCTTGTACTCGATGCCCAGAGAGTCAAGTCTATCATATATTGCTACTTCGGGCTCGGAACGATTATTTGTTGGTCGTCCGCTGTAAAGAGTATTATCTATATTCATAATCTTACTCCTTTGATTATTATCTCTTCTATTGCATCAAATGTCGCTTAGTATAGGACAAAGCTCCATTATTCGCTTTTTTCCAAACTTTTCATGTTTTATTTCTCGAGTTTTTTTCCAAGAAAGTTAGGTGAATTAATGGCTTTAAGGCCATCATTAAATACATAATTGTCACTGTAGTCTCTTGCATCAAATAATCCTGGTTCATATTCCTTTTCATCAGCAGATAGCCTAACAAGTAAAATGGAATTATCGAGCTTTATATTGCCGTCATTATCCAGAGAAGGACGACGTTCATAATCATATGTAGCTCCTATTTCTGCTTCTGGATTGTTCTTTGTCAGATTAGTTTCATGAAAAATGATACTGTCTTTTTTTTGTTCGCAAGAAAAATAAGCGACAACACCCTCATATGCATCCCACTTAACACCTGTATTATCATCAAAAAAAGAATAGAATACTCCTTCAAACCTGTTATCATAAGGAAGATCAGGTTTTCTTTCTCCGTATCCCACCTCATATACTCCTCTTTCCAGCCATACGAAGTCATCAGCGTCCGCTGTAGAAGTAGTTTCAGCGGCTACGGAAGTTGGTGTCGCAATTGTAGTCGTTATAGTATGAGATGTAGTTACAGTAGAACTTGAAGTCGTTCTTGCAGTTGTCGTAACGGCTGTTGTTTTTGCTTCATCTTTCTTATCTTCTGAAGAGTCGATATTTTGAGAAGCACAGCCACACAACAAAAACAATGAAAGTGAAAGTACTAAAGCCTTTTTCATAATATAAATCATTCCTTACTGAAATTATATAATATATTGCTTCAAATGTCGCTTCGGGTATAGAATGTGCTTCGACCGCTGCCATGCTTTAAGAGAAGTCCCTGTTCAACAAGCTGCTTGATAGAATTCTCAACTGAAGCCTTACTGATCGTCGGGCAAAGTTCCATGACTTCGCTCTTTGTAAACTTACCGATCTTATTATACACAGCACGACGTACCATTTCTATTGCCGGCAATTTCTCATCGACCAATGAAACACGTTCCTCAAAGTCGCGATAGGCAGCGAGAATAGTCTGCAACAAGTACTTTATAAACGGCGTGGGATCTTCTTTGCCCTTGTTCCAGCCTTTCTGACACAGCTCTAATGCGTCGTAGTACAGGTTCTTGTTCTTGGCTATCTTGCTTTCAAGGGAGATATATCTGCCGATTACATAACCAGAACGATACAGCAGCAGAGTTGTGAGCAGGCGGCTCATTCTGCCGTTACCATCATTGAACGGATGAATGCAGAGGAAGTCGTGTATAAACACAGGTATCAGAAGCAGTGCATCGATATCCTGCGTTGCGATTATGCGATTATAGCTGTCACATATAGCTTCGATAGCAGTCGGAGTTTCATATGGCGGCAGAGGAGTGAATAATACGAATTCACGTCCATTCGTATCTGTCGCACTTATATAATTCTGAGAGTTCTTAAATGTACCACCGATGCTTTTATGAGAATATTTATACAAATCACGATGAAGCTGGAGAATGTAGTTAGATGTTATAGGTATATACTCGAAGTTCACGTAAATAGTATTCAGTACATCACGGTACCCCATGATCTCTTCCTCATCACGATTTCTAGGCGTTGTCTTGTCTTTGACAAGCTGCAACAGACGAGTATTAGTAGTTCGTATACCTTCGATCTCATTAGAAGCCTCTGTACTCTGCACCTTGGCAATCTCAATAAGACGATCAAGCTCAGCAGGTTTTTGTTTAAGGTAAAGCTCTTGCCTTCCTTTATATTCATGGATCTGGGCTACAAGACCGATAATCTCGCTATCCCATGAACGTTTTGCAAGTTTACTGTAATCACAGTTTCTCATAAGCTC
>JAGCYM010000092.1 GCA_017960805.1 Ruminococcus sp. | reverse complement strand
CAGATACTATTGTACACATTAGTATCATTGATGTGTACAATAGCGTTGTACTTATTATATATAGGCAATTTCCTTGACAGTTCTTTATAATTTTGTTATAATTATTCATAAGGTTTTATGCAGTTCGTTCATACTGCTTCATATATCAGCAGGCATTAGGCAGCCTGCCATTAACTTCACAAAATCGCCGTTCCGCATGTATTATTTCTTCAGAACGGCCGCCACTCATCCTCATGAAAGGTGGATAGAATTGAAGATTAGTAAGATTTGCCGAAGGATGTCCTTCGGCGTATTGTCATGTATTATTTCAGCCGGAAGCTTCTCAGGCGTAACAAACGCCTTGGCAGCTGATGTAACAGCTCCGCTCAATGATGACTATTTCTATATCGAACCTGTAGATACAGGAATCCCCTCTTACAGTGACTACTATGATGAATACTCCGGCGAAAAGCGTCCGGAGAAGGAAATAAATATAAGTGCCACCGCATACAAAACAGCTACAAACGGTACATTTGCGACCGGAAGCTACGGTTCTGACGATGACATACGTGACAATGTACTCATATGGGAAAGTGCCGACGGAGAGCTCTCCTATGATATCAATGTTGAGGAAGCTGGTATCTATTGCCTTGGCATAAGTTACTTTCCAATAGAATCAAACAGCTCACAGATAGAATTCTCAATGAAGATAGACGGCAAATCTCCGTATGATACCGCGACACGTCTCACTCTGAACCGCGTCTGGATTAACGAAACAGATATTCATACTGATTCACGCGGGAACCAGGTACGTCCTTCGCAGATCCAGAAGGGTATGTGGAAGGAATGTGCCTTCGGAGATATCGACGGACTGTTCGGTGATCCCCTGTTCTTCTATCTGGAAAAGGGCAGACATGAGATCACTCTTTCTTCTGAGCGCGCTGAACTTGCGATAGAAAATCTGCGTTTCTATAATCCGGAAGAACTTCCGACATATGAAGAATACAGAAGTAGTCTGGAGAATTCCGTATCCTCTTCTTCCGCAAAGAATATTTTCAGGATTGAAGGAGAAAACGCCACATTCAAATCCGATTCAACCCTCTATCCAACATATGACAATACCAGCTATATCGTATCCCCGTCTGATCCGCGAAAAGTCGTATACAACACTCTCGGATCAGGCAACTGGAAAAAAGCACTCCAGTCTGTTTCGTGGACAATTCCAAACGATCAGATAGGTGAAGACGGCTGGTACAGAATAGGGATCAAGTCACGCCAGAACCAGATGCGCGGCTTCTATTCAAACAGAAGAATATACATAGACGGCGAAGTTACCTGCAAGGAACTTGATCAGGTTAAATTCTTCTATGATAACGACTGGAACGTGGTTACTCCAAAAGCAGAAAACGGAGAAGACATATATGTTTATCTCACTGCTGATACAGATCACACCATCACAATGGAATGCGTACCAGGCGAGATCGGAAACTCTCTCCGAAAGCTTGATGAGGTCGTAACTGACCTGAATACGTATTACCGTAAGATCCTGATGATAACAGGACCAGCCCCTGATCAGTATACCGACTACTATGTTCACGAAAAGATACCGGATCTCGTCAGCGAATTCAAGCGTCTTTCGCAGGAACTGAAAGAGATCCAGGGAGAGATAGAAAGTCTTTCCGGCACGGCAGGATCAGAGGCTGCATCTCTGGAAACGATGACTGTCATTCTTGATAAGTGTACCGCAAAGCCATTAAGGATCCCGAATTACCTCACACAGATAAAGGATAATATTGCTTCTATCTCCGCATGGGAAAGAGACTACCGCGATCAGCCTCTCGAAGTAGACTATATCGAATTTGCTACCAAAGGCGAAAAGTTTGCTAGCAGCAAGGAAAAACTTGGCAAATCCATCGCATTCAGTGTAAAGTCATTCATCGGCTCATTCTTTGAAGATTACACTACCCTCTCCGATGTTACTGGTGAAGATGCCATTAACGTATGGGTCTCTCTCGGTCGTGACCAGGCTCAGGTAGTAAAGGAAATGACTGAGAATGAATTCATGCAGGAATATAATATCCCAATTGCGGTCAACCTAGTTGTCGGCGGAGTGGTCGAAGCAACTCTTGCAGGAAAAGGCCCTGATGTTGCACTCTTCCTCGGCGGAGAATTTCCAGTAAACCTCGCTGCCAGGGACCTTCTTGTTGATGTATCCGAATTCTCGGATTTCAACAGTGTCAAGAACCGTTTCCAGGAAAACGCAATGACGCCTTATCAGTACGGTGACGGAACTTACGGACTTCCAATAAGTCAGACATTCCCGATGATGTTCTACCGCACTGACGTTCTGACCGAACTCGGCTATACATCACCGCCTGAAACATGGACAGAGCTTATTGATATGCTCCCCTCTCTGCAGCGCAACTACATGAATGTAGGTCTGATACTTCCGCCTACAAACATTTCACCTGCTACAGAAACGGGACACACTTTCGCAATGCTGCTGCTTCAGAAGGGTGTAAATTACTACAACTCTGAACAGACAGCATCCACATTTGATTCAATAGAAGCAGTTCAGTCTTTTGAGGAGTGGACTGACTTCTACACAAAATACAGTTTTGTTCAACAGTATGATGCATTCAGCCGATTCAGGACCGGCGAATACCCCATTGTTATTTCCAACTACACATTCTTCAATCAGCTTACGGTTGCATCTCCGGAAATAAAGGGATTATGGGATTTCTGTCCTGTTCCCGGAACTCTGAGAGACGACGGCACTGTTTCACACGCAGCCAACTCAAACGGCGCCGGAGCAGTTATCTTCAAGAAGGTCAAAAACAAGGAAAACGCCTGGGAATTCATCAAGTGGTTCACAGATACCGACACTCAGGTCCGCTACGGAACACAGATTGAAGGCCTGCTCGGAACATTGGGAAGATTTGATACTGCCAACACCGAAGCCCTTAAACAACTGTCATGGTCTCACAGCGAGTATGACAGACTCGCGGCACAGCAGGCTGAACTTGTTGAGATACCTATAATCCCGTCGTCATATGCGGTTACAAGAAATATCATGAACGCATTCAGAGAAACGATCAACGAAGGCGAGAATCCTCGTGACACACTGATATGGTATAACCGTGACATCAATGACGAAATTACAAGAAAGCGCAAGAACCTTGGCCTTTCTACAAAAGAAAAATAAAGAAGGAGGAACGTCTCTTGGCTCAGATATCTGCGGAAGATATCGGAAAAAGGACAAAGCGTGAAGAACGCGCCATGATGTGGCGGTCGTTCAAGATGAACAAATCATGCTATCTCATGCTTGCACCTTTCATGATATTCTTCATTGTATTCACCGTTGTGCCGGTTGTGATGTCCCTCCCTATGGGTTTCACCGACTTTAACATGGCACAGGCTCCGAAATTCGTCGGGCTGTCAAACTATACGACTCTTTTCCTCTCGGACAAGATCTTTGTAAAGTCCATAAGAGTTACAATAGTTTTCGCACTTTTCACAGGACCAATAAGCTATATACTCTGCTTTCTCCTGGCCTGGCTCATTAATGAGCTTCATCCGAAGCTTAAGACCATCTTTACTCTCATTTTCTACGCACCTTCACTCGCTAACGTGTACACTGCGTGGACACTGATATTCAGCGGTGATATGAACGGTTACGCCAACTCTTTCCTGATAAACCTGGGACTGATAAACGGCCCTGTTCAGTGGCTCACTGACGGAAGATACATCCTTGGTGTAACAATCGTGGTTCAGCTTTGGATCTCACTTGGAGCTGGCTTCCTCGCGCTTCGCGCCGGATTCCAGAATATCGACCGTTCCATGTATGAAGCGGGAGCTATCGAAGGTATCCGTACACGCTGGCAGGAACTGATCTACATAGTAATCCCTTCAATGGGACCTCAGCTTATGTTCGCCGCAGTAATGCAGATAGTAAGCTCATTCACTGCAGGCACCGTTGCTCAGAACCTCGTAGGTTTCCCGAGCACGGACTATAAGGCACACACAATAATGACCCATGCATATGACTACGGATGGGTCAGATACGAAATGGGCTATGCTTCAGCAATATGCATGGTACTGTTCGTCGTCATGTACCTGCTGAACAAACTCATCAGCAAAGTACTGAGCAAATATATGGACTAAGGAGGTGGGACGATGACTCAGGTCAACACCATGAAGCTGAAAGCTTCAAACAAACAGGCCGGAAGAAAAATAGGCGGAACAATACTTATTTTTCTGTTTCTGACAGTACTCGGCCTTTTCATGCTGTTTCCCATCTACCTTATCCTCATCATGTCGATCAAGCCCGTAGAGGAACTGTTCATCTTCCCGCCGAAGCTGTACGCGATACGTCCTACACTTGATAATTTCAGTGACATGTTCGAGGTGCTCAACAGCAACCGTGTTCCTTTCTCAAGATACGTGTTCAACAGCGTCGCTGTTACTGTTTCCGTTACATTTCTTCAGTGCATATTTGCTTCAATGGCGGCATTTGTACTCGCAAAATGCAAATTTCCCGGAAGCAAACTGATAAACAGCATTATCGTAATCGCTCTTCTTTACCAGTCGAATGTCATTTACATCATGCAGTACATAGTAATGGCAAAACTCGGACTCATAGACAATCCTCTCGCTCTTATCCTTCCTTCGATAGCCTCTCCGATGGGACTCTTCCTTATGAGGCAGTCGATAAGTCAGGTACCTGACGCGATGATAGAAGCGGCGAAAGTTGACGGAGCAGGACTGTTCCGTATCTGCTGGCAGATAGTTATGCCTAATCAGAAGCCGGCTCTCATGACTATAATCATATTTGCATTCCAGGCTGCTTGGAGAATCGAGGCTGGTTCCATGGTATTCCAGGAACAGTACAAGACACTCCCGACTGTTGTTAACCAGGCAGCTTCAGCAGGCCTCGCCAGAGCAGGCGTTGCCGCTGCAGCAGCTGTATTTATGCTCATTCCTCCCATCGTTGTATTCATGCTCGCACAGCGCCAGGTCATAGAGACTATGGCACACTCGGGCATCAAGGACTAAGGAGGGACGCTGCATGAAAAAACTATCACGCATGCTCATAAACCTCGCCCTGTCATGCACGCTGCTCAGTGGCTGTATAACAGCCCTTACAGCAAGTGCCCGTGAACCTTATGAAGTCTATAACTACGATCGCTGGGGTGAGGCTATTCCCTCTCAGGCAGGCTACATCGCTGACCGTACTGTATCAGGATATGATCTTGATGTAGGTCCGTTTGAGTCTCCAAACGACATCTTCTGTGACCACAATGGCATTTTCTACGTCGTTGATTCAGGCAACAACCGTATCGTTGCAATAGATACTGATTTCAGCAAAGCTATAAAGGTTTATGACAGCTTTACCATGCCGGACGGCTCAGCAACAAGGCTGAAGAATCCTCAGGGCGTATTCATCTCTGCTGAGAACGATCTGATGTATATAGCAGACAATGAGAACGCCCGTGTTCTCATATGCGACAAAGACGGAAATGTTCAGAATGAGATCACAAAACCGACTTCTGAAATATATGACCAGAAGCGAACATTCCTGCCTCAGCGTGTAATCGCTGACAAAGCCGGAAATGTATATGTTGTGCTGGGTAATATTACCACCGGTGCGGCAATGTTTAATCCGGAGGGAGAATTCATCGGATTCTACGGAGCAAACCGCGTTCAGCCTACAGCCGAGATAGTCGGCAATTACTTCAAAAATCTGTTCATGTCTGAAGAAAAGCGCGCTCGCCGTATGAGAAAAGTCCCGACAGGTATTACCAGCTTCGACATAGACGGTGACTTTATTTTCACCTGCACCGCATCGTCAACACAGACCACAGATACTGTAAAGAAACTGAACGCTGCAGGTAACAACATCTTCGCCAGCAACGACTACGTTTACGGCGACTACGCACCGATGTATGATACATCTCAGAATAAACTTCTCGCTCCTGCTATATGTGATATTGATATCGCAGAGGACGGAAACATAAACTGTCTGGACTTCACAACTGGAAGAATCTTCCAGTACGACGAAGACTGTCATCTGCTGTTTATAACAGGAACTATCGGGAAACAGGTCGGAAGCTTCGATCAGGTTGCCGCTCTGGAATCAAAGGATGACAAACTTTACGTTGTTGACAACCGCAAGGATACCGTTACTATTTTCACCGAGACAGATTTCGGAAGAATAGTTCACAAGGCAACTACGTACTACAATGCGGGTTACTATGAAGAAGCCCTCGAGCCATGGCTTGAAGTTCTCAAACGCGACGGCAACTACTGGCGTGCAAACGTTGGTGTAGCATCAGCACTTCTCCGTAAAGGAGATTATGAAGGCTCGATGAAATATGCCAAGATCGCAGGTATCGGAAGTATATACAACAAGGCTTTTGAAGGATACCGAATGGAATTCCTTAAAAAACACTTTGGCCTTATTTTTGCTGTTGCCGGAGCGATAATAATAGCATTGCTCGCACTTGGCGCTGTAATGAAAAAACGCAGACGAGCTCTCGCAGCTGCCGCAGCAGTTCCCGCAGACGCAGACGTAACAGGACTTGACCTTAACAAAGGCGAGGCCGCGGAAGCATTACAGACCCTCGAAGCCGAAACCAAGGCAGCTGAGGAAGCAGCTAAGCTTAAAGCAGAAATATCCAGAGCAAAATCCGAGATTAAAACCGCTGAAAAAGAAAAGAGAGAGGAGGAATAGCACCATGATGGATCTGACACCCGCACAGTGGGTAAAACACGCAGTCACACATCCCGTTGAAGGCTTCGAGGACATGCGCTGGAAGAAATCAGGTTCACTTAAGATAGCCTTTCTTATAGTGTTCATGCTGTTCCTCTCCCAGATAGCATACGGAAGATGGTACGGCGTACAGTTCTATGTTACCAATGACAAGATATTCAACGTCATACCATACATCATGCAGACGATAGTACTCTTTGCTGCGTGGGTAATAGGCAACTGGTCTATATGTACTCTCCTCGACGGTGAGGGCACGATGCGCAACATATGTGTATACAGTGCATATGCGCTGATACCATACATAGCTCAGCGTTTTATAAACGTATTCCTTTCACATTTCCTTATACGTGATGAGTACGTATTCATGGAAGCAATAAGGATAATCGGAACCGGATGGACAGTTATACTGCTGTTCTCCGCTATCAAGTCAGTTCATCAGTACAGCTTCGGAAAGACGGTATTCGCAATAATCCTCACCATCGTCGCGATGCTGATAATGCTGTTCCTGCTTGTTCTGTTCATGTCACTTGTACAGCAGGTGTATATCTTCATCTCGACCATATACACTGAGCTCTCTTACAGAATAAGAGTCTGACGGAACGGCGGTGATACATATGAAGAATAAGATTAAACGCACTCTCCTGTGCCTGCTCGCCGTTTCAATGATGACTGTTTCCGCGAATATCTACGCTGACAGTGATGATGAAACTGATACTGCCGCCGAAGTCGCTGAAGACGAAGAAAACTCTGAAGAAACCACTGAAGGAAAGGCAGCCAAGCTCAAGGAAACCGAAGAAAAAGTCAGAGCAGAGTTTATTAACATTACACAGTACCTCAGACATATCGGTACCGTTGACGGCGTGGATATCTATGTCAAAGACAAGGACATGGAAGACAATATCTGGGCAAAAAACGGCGGAAAGCCAGAAAAGAAATCTGATTATACCGATGAGCAGAAGGAACTTGATGACGTAATAAGCGAATTAAAAAAGCTGGGTGATCTCGTTGCCGTTGACCCGGTCAGCGAAGAAGCACTTGCGACATTCAGTGACAGCACCAAATGTGATACCGGAAAGATGTATGTGAGTGAAGCAAAACGCTTCCTGCTATATGTAGACAACGATCTTTCAAAACCGATAAGCATTCGAAAAGTCATATCCTCGATAGATAATCCTCTGATTTTCAGTTCAATTGATGGTCTGACACTCGACAGAATGGACAGCGACTATAAAAAAGTGCTTGAAACATATACCGAATCAGGAACTGAAGACGGAAAAAGGATATACCTGAATTCTGACAAAAGCTCTTTCGTATGGATAACCATGGACCGCAAGCACGTCACAGGATCATTCAGACAATGTGCAGAAAATGACAAGTATATAATGCTCGTGGATGACCGTCTTGGAAACTTCGGACTCAAGAACAAAAAGACAAATTATATCTGGTGGTCATCTCCTATAGAAGCTACACGGGACAACGTTGCGACTCCCCTTCTCGTTAACGAGCTCAGGTCTTCAAACACTCTTCGCTACGGTATACCTTCCAAGCGCTCAAACAATAACGTTCTGCGTTCAGGCACTGATGACTGCGAGATCAGCGTAAGTGACATCAAGAATGGTATAAAGGTAACTTACAATTACAAGAAAACCGGCTTCAGTTTCCCGGTTGAATACACGCTCGAAGAAGATCATCTGAAGGCTTCACTGAAAGTTTCTGATATAAAGGAACCCAAGGATGAAAAGATAGCAACCGAAGTGACTCTCATGGGCAGCTTCGGAGCCGCGTCTGATAAAGAAGACGGCTACTTTGTCATTCCGGATGGAAGCGGTGCTCTTGTAAGGTTCAACAACAACAAGACTATGGAAACAAACGCTTATCAGCAGCGTGTCTACGGTCCTGACGTTACTGTTGTACCAACCAGCAGAGGCACAATAACAGAACAGATCTACATGCCTGTTTACGGAATTGTCAAGGAAGATAACGCAATGCTGGTCGTTGCCTCTAAGGGTGACTCCAACGCATACCTCACAACGCAGGTATCAAAGCAGTCCAACAGCAGCTACAACCTCTGCAATTTCACATTCATTCTCCGCGGAACAGACACATTCTACATGTCCGGAAACAACAGCGACAAGCTTACGGTATTCGAAAACGGAGATATAAAATCTGATGATATTGAGCTTCGCTACTATCCTGTAGATAAAAACGGCGCAAGCTATGTAGATATCGCAAACCGCTACAGGCAGTATCTTATTGAAGAGGACGGTGTCGAGCCCAAGACATCAGACAATGCAATGTATGTTGATCTGTACGGCGGAACGCTGAAGAAAAAACCTGTGATGGGAATACCGGTCACACTAAAGCAGGCCGTAACGAAATATGACGAAGCTCTTGAGATCCTCACTGAACTCAAGAACATGGGCGTTGATAATATGGTAGTCTCCTACAACGGATGGACTAATGACGGAATAAGGCGCAAGGTGGATACCGGTGCCTCCGCTTCGGGAACTCTAGGAGGAAAGAGCAGTTTCAAAAAGCTTACAGACTTCATAGACGAAAGCGGCTTTGAATTCTATCCGGCCTCAAGCAACAGGGACTTCTACTCAGGCAACGGCTACTATTCTTTCACCAGCACCTGTGTAAGAGTTTCCGGTTCATACTCACGTATAGTCAGCTACGACCGAGCGTACGGAATTCCTGACGGATTCAAGAAGAATATGTCGCTTCTGTCCCCGAGCTATTTCACCGATGTATATGACAAACTGGCAAAGAACTATTCCAAGGCTGGTCTGTCAGGAGTATCTGTTGACAATGCCGCCTCATCACTATACGGCGACTACGGCAAGAAAAACATCTCCAGATATAAGGCGATGACACTGGCACAGGAAACGTTCGACAGTCTGAGCAGCTCACTTGAAAACGGCTTCATAGCTGACAGTGCGAACGCTTACGCTTGGCCATATGTCAGCCACATCACTAATGTCCCGCTCTCATCCAGCAGATTCGATATTTTCAACGAAGACATTCCGTTCTACCAGATGGTAATGCACGGACTCATACCGTATTCAACAACTCCTGTAAACGGCGACGCTGACCCATCGGAGCTTCTTCTGATGGCTGCAGCAACCGGAAGCCAGCTCAGCTACGATATGATCTATAACGAGACGAGTAAGCTCAAGGATACTGACTACGATAAATACTATTATGCAAACTATCACTACTGGGCAGACACTGCTGCGGAGGAATACAAGCTTCTTGACCCTCTGCTGAAAAGTGTAAGCGACAGTACAATAACGGATTACGTTGTCAGTGACAACGGAGATCAGATAACAACAACATTTTCAAACGGTACCATCGTAAAGGTAGATCTTAATGAAAAGACTGTCGAATACGGCGGAAACAGAATATCGTTTGCAGATCAGGAGGAAGGAGGTGCCAGCAACTGATGGCAGAAGAAGCTATAAAAAACGAGGAAACGGTCACAGAACCCGGATCTCCATCTCCGAAGCCTGTAAATAAACGCAGAAAGCTTACTTATGAAAGATGCAAGCAGCTTTACGGATATGGATTTATTTCAATATGGATGATCGGAACACTTTTCTTCTTTCTCATACCGCTGGTAAAATCCTTCTGGTATTCCTTCAACGAGGTTTCGATCGGCGAAGGAAAAATGATGACCGACTTTGTCGGCATGTCTAAATATTATTATGTTATCGGCTCTGATCCGAATTATACATCCTATCTCTCGGACACACTCAAAGAAACACTGTGGAAGACCCCGCTTGTTCTGATATTCTCTCTGTTCATCGCTGTCATACTGAACCAGAAATTCCGAGGAAGAACACTCTCCAGAGCAATATTCTTCCTTCCTGTTATTATCGCTACAGGTCCGGTATATAAGATAATCAGCGGCGATATGAACTCGACAGGAAACACCGGCGCAGCACAGTTCTCAACAATGTTCTCAACCAATCTTGTCGGACAGCTACTGCAGTTCCTCGGAATATACGGAATCAGCGACAATATGAGCACAATGATATCTACAGTCGCGGACAACATATTCGGAATCGTCTGGTCCAGCGGTATACAGATCCTCCTCTTCCTAGGAGCTTTGCAGAACATACCGCCCTCGGCAAAAGAAGCTGCTCAGATTGAAGGGGCAACCGCATGGGAATTCTTCTGGAAGATTACTCTTCCATATGTCAGCCCTTTTATACTGGCAAATCTTATTTTCACAGTCATCGATTCCTTCACAAGCCCGACAAATACTGTTATGGGCCGTATCCTCGCTATGAAAGAGGAATGGAAATTCGGTGAAGCAGCTGCAATGGCATGGATCTATTTCATAATTGTCCTCGTGGCTGTCGGAATCGTATCACTCATAGTAAGCCGTTTCGTTTACTATGAAGTAGAATAAGGGGGGCGATGATATGACTGATACAACAGGATCTGTTGTCAAGAACGAAAGTGAAATCGGCAATGGTCTGACGCCCCGACAGGCAAAGAAACTCCGCATGCAGTCCATGACAGCTGAGGAACGCGGCTATGTAAGACGTAAGGCAGTTATGGATGCAGTATGGCCAATATTCCGATTCGTTATACTTTTCGGTCTCGGCTTTGTAATACTATATCCCCTCATCTACATGGTGAGCTGTACCTTCCGTGAAAGATCAGATATGACTGATCCGACTGTTATGTGGATCCCACGTCACTTCACGCTCAATGTACTCAGGGAAACACTCACTGCTATGGACTTCTGGAACACTCTGAAGACCACACTTATCCTGAACATCGGATGTTCCTTTGTGCAGGTAGTATCCTGTGCTCTTACAGGTTACGGCTTCGCGCGGTTTAAATTCAAGTTCAAGGGACTGCTGTTCGGTATCGTTATAATGATGATACTTGTTCCGACACAGGTAATATCACTACCGCTGTACACTCAGTTCCGTTACTTCGGAATCCGCGGACTGTTCACAATAAACCTTATCGATACATTGTGGACTATGTATCTGCCGGCTATTACCGCGAACGGAATCCGTTCTGGTCTTATGATACTTATCTTCCGTCAGTTCTTCCGCGGACTTCCGAAGGAACTCGAAGATGCTGCATACATCGACGGATGCGGTCCGCTCAAGACTTTTATCAGGGTTATGATACCTAATGCCGGTTCTGCTTTCCTTACAGTATTTCTCTTCTCTGTAGTATGGTACTGGAACGACTATTATGTAAGCTCAACATTCTTCGTCAATACTAATACACTGGCCAGAATGCTTACAAATCTTGATGTCGAACTGAAGATAAGGCTCTTCCAGTCAGCTTCAGTAGAGATCTCGCCTCGTGAACAGATTGTCTGGAAGGAAGCGGGTTGTCTGCTTTCGATAACACCGATACTTCTGCTGTACGTCTGCCTCCAGAAATACTTCACTGAAGGCATCGCGCGCTCAGGTATCACCGGAATCTGATCAGAAACTATATACAGCTTTCCTCAAGCAGAAAAGCCTCTTCGTCATTCATCAATGACGGAGAGGCTCTTCTTATAGAGAGATATTATTTCATTAGTCTGATTCATTTGATCCCGGCTTCGGATCTGAAACGAGCATTATACTCGTTATACGCCTTTACTATTATTTCCGCGCACAGTTCATCACCGAGCTCGGCACTGTTAAGACAAAGCGAATACTGATCTTTATCCTGCCAGTTTCTGCCAGTATTGACATTAAAGAATGTCTCACGGCGTTTATCGATCTTCTTAAGCGTGTTCTCTGCCTTGTTCGGAGCTACTCCATAACTTGATATGGCTCTCTGGATTCTGGCTTCATGCGGCGCATAGATATAAACGCTGAAACATCCTTTATCTTCAAGAATATAGCTTCCGCATCTTCCTACAAGAACAAATCCGGTCTCGCGTTCTGCGATCTCAGCTATGATCCTGCTTTCCATAAGGAATACCTTATCTGACAGGGGCAGATTCTCTTCCATAGTACGTCCGGGATTCGCTGATAACAGCAGCGAATACAGGAAGCTGGTAGGAACACTCTCTTCCGCTGATTCAAGATACTCCGCGGATATGCCGCATTTATCGGCAGTCATTTCTAGTATTTGTCTGTTGTAGTAATTTACTCCGAGTTTTTCCGCAGCAAGCTTGCCTATTGAACTTCCGCCGCTGCCATACTGACGTTCGATTGTTATGATGTTTTTCTTCAATGTAATGACCTCCGCTTCTATGATTATTTACATCACTGTATATAGCATATTATACCATAAAAAATCAGATTTTTCAACAATATATAATGACATGCATCCGCTTATAAATATTTTTCTACCTTTTATACAAGCATATGTTGAAACAATTGTGCATATATAATAATAGAACATGATTTATTTTGCAATTATAGACGTGAAACCGTAATTATATACGCATAATTGTATGACAGAAAAATATCATTCGGCACTATTGACAGTTTGACATAAATTGTATATAATAGTATTTGAGGGTAAATCGTTTTTTTTGGTTTCCCTGCGTGACTTTGTCGAGTCACACTGAAATGATAATCTTTTAGGAGGTATATATTAATGTCACTGACAAAGAACCCCAATGTTTTAAAATGGGTTGACGAGATGGTTGCTCTCTGCAAGCCCGACAAGGTAGTATGGATCGACGGCTCAAAAGAGCAGATCGACGCTCTTATTGAAGAGGTAACTTCTCTTCCAGATGACAGCTGGGACAAAATGTACAAGCTCAACCAGGAGAAATACCCAAACTGTCTCTACCACAGAACACGCGCTAACGACGTTGCTCGAGTTGAGGACAGAACTTTCATCTGCTCAAAGGAAAAGAAGGGTGCAGGTCCTACAAACAACTGGATGGCTCCTGACGAGATGAAGGCTAAGCTCACACCTATGTATGACGGCGTTATGAAGGGCAGAACAATGTATGTAATCCCTTACTCCATGGGACCAATCGGTTCTCCTCTCGCTAAGGTAGGCGTTGAAGTTACAGATTCTATCTACGTTGTTCTTAACATGAACATCATGACACGTATGGGCAAGCAGGCATTCGAGAACCTCGGTGACACCTCCGATGATTTCGTAAGAGGTCTCCACTCAAAGGCTAACGTTGATCCTGAGAACAGATACATCGTACAGTTCCCTGAGGACAACGCAATCTGGTCCATCAACTCCGCATACGGCGGAAACGTTCTCCTCGGCAAGAAGTGCTTCGCACTCCGTATCGCTTCCTTCCAGGGTAAGAACGAAGCTTGGATGGCTGAGCACATGCTCATCCTCGGCGTTAAGAAGCCAAATGGTGACATCAAGTACATAACAGCTGCATTCCCGTCAGCTTGCGGTAAGACAAACCTCGCAATGCTCATCCCACCAGAGGGATACAAGAAGGACGGATATGAGGTATTCACAGTAGGTGATGATATCGCTTGGATGAAGCCTGGCAAGGATGGCAGACTCTACGCTATCAACCCTGAGAACGGTTTCTTCGGCGTTGCTCCCGGAACAAACGCTAAGTCAAACTACAACGCTCTCGCTTGCACAAAGGAAGGCGCTATCTTCACAAACGTTGCTCTTGACAACTCCGACAACACTGTATGGTGGGAGAAGCTCAACGAGAATCCGCCTAAGGATGCAACAGAGTGGACAGGTATCAAGTGCGACGGTGAGGCTTGGGTAGCAGAAGGCAAGAAGCTTGCTCACCCCAACTCAAGATTCACAGCACCTGCAAAGAACTGTCCATGCATTTCTCCTGAATTCAACAATCCTGAGGGTGTTCCTGTATCAGCTATCATCTTCGGTGGTAGAAGAGCTACAACTGCTCCTCTCGTATATCAGTCATTCGACTGGACACACGGTACATATATCGGATCTGCTGTTTCTTCTGAGACAACTGCAGCTGCTACAGGTGCAGTAGGTGTTCTCCGTCACGATCCTATGGCTATGAAGCCATTCATTGGCTACAACGTAGGTGACTACTGGGCTCACTGGCTCGAGATGGGCGCAAGACTCGGAAGCAAGGCTCCTAAGATCTTCAATGTAAACTGGTTCAGAACAGACGACCAGGGCAACTTCCTCTGGCCAGGCTACGGCGAGAATATGCGTGTTCTCGACTGGATCATCAAGAGAGTTGACGGCGAAGTTGACGCTGTTGAGACTCCTATCGGATTCCTCCCCAAGCCTGAGGACATCAACCTCAGCGGCATAGAGGACGAGGTTTCTCCTACAGCTCTCCAGGCTCTCCTTACAGTTGACAAGGAAGAGTGGAAGAAGGAGATTGCTGAGATGAGAAGATACTACGACGAGGACATCAAGGCTAAGGGTGGTAACATTCCTCAGGCTCTCTACGATGAGCTCGACGTTATCGAAGCTAACCTCAACAAGTAATCCAATAACAACTATGGGCTATCGGATCATTCCGATAGCCCTTTTATTTTTCAATATGATAATTCTTATTATACGTGATACCACATTTCTCCCATGACACGCACATCAAGGTCAGATGTATCGATTAGAGTCTCTGGTGCCTCAGCCTGTCCGTCACGGTCTGAAGGAATGCTTCCGTTCAGCTGTCCAATGACCGATTCTGATTTCTTCTCGAGAAACATTCTGAGTTGCTCGACCGCAGGTGCAAAGTCATCATGCTTATAATACGAGTTCTCCTCAGTTCCGACTATCTCTTCTATTTCATCTGTATAGTATTTTATAGTATTATCAAGCTCACCGCCCTGCACATATTCCTCAGCAAGAACAGAAAGATAATCATGGTATTTCTTACTGTATTCATTGTTGCTCAGTAAATTCATAAAGAACTCGCGTTCTGACAGATCCACTACAAATGGCGTATCAACAGGAAGATTTACGAGCGTTTGAATTTCTTCCTTGTAGGCAAGTTCTCGTTCCTTTTCCCATTCTTCCTTGTCAAAGTTGCCTTCACTCATCAGTTCCATACGTCTGCTGAACATTTCATCATCAGAGCGGAGCATACCACCAAAAGCCATATCATAATCCCATGGAATGAGGCTTATCTTTCCATCACTCTCATAGAGATAATAGTTATGTGTGATATCTCCGGTGAGACCGTCCATATTTACGACCATTGTCTGAACTGCCATGTATTTCAGAACTGCGTCAATATCAACATGCTCATCCATATCACGCTTTTTATGGACACTTTTCAGCGCGGATTTGACACTCGAAAATGATGAATTCTGTATCTTAACCATATCTTTTATGTACTTGTATCTGTGTAATCCCAAAGGTTCATAATTAAGGTTGTGCAAAGCCTTATACAGACTACCGTAATCCTTTCCGAAATTGCGTTTGCAGAAATCCTTATCGACAGGTTCAACTGCAAGATAGCATCCATAATACTCACCATTAACAGATACTTTCGCATAATTGCAGAGCGGCGCAGGAAGTCCGATGTATCTGCACATATCATAAGTAACAGCATCCTTCATTGATGTAGCATCAAACAGATTGCTGTTCAGATCAAGCATCCTGAGATCATGATACTTCTGCTTATCAGTGAACTTATTGAACTTAAGAACTAAACTGAATTTATTGTATTCCGTATTGGCCGCTGTTCTCAATGTTAATATTCCCTTTGCACGGATACCGACATTATCAACTTCTTCACCGTTGATAATCACATTGCAGGCATCATATTCCTTTGGAGTCTTTGAAACAAGCTCATCCATCCAGTTATATTCTTTAGTCATTGTCTGTTCGAAAAAATCATCCCAGTTTTCCATGCTGATCTGAATATCATTAAGTCTCCCCTTTTCAAACAGAGCCTCCTCATATTCAGCATGGATTCCTTCATCCTCGTTTGAAGCGGTTTTATCCGAGCACGAAGTGCAGATACATGTTATCAGTGCCGCTGCCAGAAACAGCGGAATCATTTTATGTCTTCTCTTTATCATAGTTCCCTTCAGTTCATCTTCTATATAATTCTCAGGCAAGTATGTTTATTTTTGCACTTTTCAAGTATCAATTCCTGTAACTATACAGTTTTTGCCATTATTCTTTCCATGATACAATCTGTTATCTGCGATCTGTATCCATTCATTAGGTTTTTGACCTGAACATCTGGAAGCAATCCCGACCGTAATAGTTACCGCTATCTCTTCCGTTTCAAAATTAACATGGCTAGATTCTATCTTCTTTCTCAGATTATCCATCATTGTAATTGTTTCCGCAAATGGTACATAAGAAATGATCAGGAACTCTTCACCACCCCATCTTGATATTTCACAGTCCGGGCATTCTTTACTGATCTGTTCAGATACGCATCTTAGCACCTCATCACCTGCGTTATGACCATAAGTATCATTGATACGCTTGAAGTTATCAATATCAGTAATAGCAAGAACACACTGTATATCCTCATTTGTTATGGTTACCAGTTTTTCGTACATATAATGACGATTATACAGATTGGTAAGCTGATCAATCTGAGCAGCCTGAGTAAGCTTTTCTTCAGAGTTTATAATTATCTTGATCAGATAGTTAGAGAAGTAAATGAGGAAACAGAATACTATCAGGGCATTGAAGCTCCAGAACATCGTTCTGTGATGCTGGTCGAAATCCAAGACAGGTCCATAAAACGTTGAGTAGGAAGTATAGAGAATATAGAAAATAGCACTGACTATACCTACAGGCACAGCTCTCATAGTTCTCGGCTTTATTTTGTATGATATGTATTCTGTTACGAAAAAAATAGGTATCAATGAAAAACAATACAGATGGAATCCGTATCCGCTGCCGATACAGACTGTCGTCACACCTGTATATAATGTTACCCAGCAATACACCATCCATACATACGCACGAAGTTTATTGAAATATATCAAAATAAAACCGATCAAATAAATACAGGCATCCGGAATACTGAACGCTACAAGAAAAGGCACATCAATATTATAGAAAAAAAGCATATGTCCAAATACCAAAAGCAAAATGATACTATTAATGACTACTGCAACTTTTTTCAATTTAGCCGGCTCCATTTTCATTCTCCTGTTCTCTACTATTTATATTGCATGCTATTATTATATCATTACAGAAAACAGATTTCAATAATTATCTGCTCATGAATTATCAAAAGCTATTGAAATCAAGCAGAAATAATGATACAATTAAATATCAAGTTTTTCAGAGGTGATAAAAAGTGAAAATAAGAATGAACGTCAAATCATATGTTATCAGCGTTTCATGTGGTACAGGATGTTACAGGCATATACAGATTGCCGGAAATAAAACGCTTGCCGATCTTTCTGATTCTATACTGGAAGCTTTTGATTTTGATAATGATCATCAGCACGCATTCTTTATGAACAACAGAGCGTGGGATCAAGAAAATAGTTATTTCTCATATAATGAAGACGGAGATCCGACCACAGACCAAGTCAAACTGCAATTCACTGGGCTCGAAGTTAATAAAAAGTTCCTTTATCTCTTTGATTTTGGTGATGAATGGTACTTTCAGTGTAAGGTTTTAAAAGTGCTAAATGAAGACACAGGATCTGCAAAAGTCATCAGAACACACGGTGATGCTCCGGATCAATATCCAGATTTCTCAGACGATGATTCCTTTGACATTGACAGTGACGATTTTGACGATGATGACTATGACAATGATTTTGAAGAACCTGAAGAACTTCCTGTTCCAGTCCCGGACGAAGTGTATGATGCTGCAATTCGATTAAGGGACACTTTACTGTGGAAAAAACTGGATCATTCAGATATTTTTGCAATCAGGCTGTCTAATGGTGAAGATGGATATTGCATGCTCTCATCCTCGGATGATGGTAATGAGAACATGATGTATTTCTATTATGGAAATAAGGGAATACTATCCTTTTACCGTTTCATACACTTTCTGGATTCTGACAATGATTCAGATGAATTCGAGGCTGTGATCACACAAAACTGCCTGCAAATCTACTATGAGCAGAAATCTGAGCACAATATTTCTCAGCTGAATTCTCTTAACGCTTATGCTGACAAAAAGGGAATCTGTTTGAATGAAACAAAGTGTTATCCTATTTTTAGGCGTCAAGTACCATACCTTATGGAACATGACATTCTTGATGACAGCGAATACGGAATACTCAGAGAAGCTATTGAGGCATCGCTTCATGTATCAAAAATGCTGAAAAAAACTTCAAAGACTAAGCTTGGTTTTACCCAAAATATTAAGATACCTTATCTGATTCCCAAAGCGGACAGCTATGATTGGGAAACAATCGAACTTGCAACTGAATTTAAACCTGCATATCCGACTCCAGCAGCTGATAAAAAAACAGTTTCTGCTCTGAAAAAATTAAAGAAGAAAGGAACTATGAAGTGCAAGATAGTATATCCAAAAATGCCACTTCAGGACTCACCAAATGAACTTCCTTATTTCGAAGCACTTCTTCTTGTTGTGTTTTCCGATACTTCTCTGTCTTTACCAGTAATATCAGCTAGGGATTATAATAAAGAAGCCGGAGACATTCTTGAAGCATTTGCCGATTCGCTTCTAGAGTTAAATACGGTTCCTGAGTCTATTTGGGTTTCAGATCTTCGTACTTTATCATTACTTTCTTCTTTGTGTAATGAACTTGGTATTAAACTGAAAATTGTTGATTCACTTGATGATATAGAGAAGCTTTATTCTTATCTAAATGAAAAAGCGAATGAAGGATATAACGAATCATATGTTCCTGATATTGATGAAATTAATGAAGCGAATGAAATGATCAAAGCTTTGTCGATTAAAGATCTAAGAACTATGCCAAAAAGTTTACAAAAGAATGTTATTCAATTTATTGAAGAAGGATTATTCGAACCAAGTGTAGAAGCCAAGCTTAAACGTGCATTTAATATAAAATAATCGATCTAATAAGGGGGGATATCCTTTCGATATGGAATCGAAAGGATATCCCCCTAGCCTTTTCGGGATTATCCCTGTAAAGAAAAGAAACGGTATCTCTGAAATTCATCAGAAATACCGTACTTAAGCTTATTATCAGTCTCAAGAACCGCTTTTACGTTTGCTAATAGATTCAGACACCTTCGGAAGAACCTTTTTTGCAACAAGTATAGGGGCAATTACCGCTCCTGCTACAGGGATCAAGGAAGAAGCTGCGATAACAGCAATTTCTTTTTTGGTGTTTGATGAATCCTTATTAACTCTTTGCCTTCTGCTCATTTTCATCCATTCCTATCTGCTTATATTTAAGCGGCGGGTCGAGGTAAACTCTCAGATTGTTATCCATATGATACCAGAAATCGTACACTTCATCATTGTCTCCGCAAAGTGAAAGAACAAGACGATGTATCTTCTCGTCTTCAATAAACTTTACCATATCACGGCACGGATTGCTGAATGAACGCTCAACATTGTACTGAAGTACAGAGTTAACTGCATAGTCCAGCTTTACAGTGTATGTAAAGAGTTTCATCGACTTGGTGAGAAGAGATATATTCTTGTCTATCTCTGCATTTAGATTCCTTTGACCAAAGAGAGAACCACGGTTAAATCTGTCATTACAGTTACGAAGCTGTCCGACATATCTCTCAACATAACGCATGAGAGTAAGGAGAGATTCGCGCAGTTTATCATGTGCACTGTCAAGTTTCTGCTTGGTTATCTCAGGATTGTCAAGTCCCTCATAATAAAGGCTCTTGGCACTGTCAATATTTATCTTTATCTTATCCAGCTCATTGCTTTGAATAGCAAGCAGCGTATTGTTATAATGATTATAGTCATCATCAAGAAGTTCCTTGACTACGCCTACGAGTGCCTGAACATTCTCATCATTGACAAATGACTGAATATCAGTAGTATCAGTCAGACTGTTTCCGAGAAGATGTGTGATAATATCTACGACTAACGCCATTTCCATAGGTATCGACCTCCTTGTTAAGACAAGTTCCTAATTTGCTACTAAAATTATAACATAAATCAAAGTGAATGTCCAATATACTAGTCTAAAATTGTGCACGATTTTTCCTTAATGGATTTGTTGAAATGCACAAACTCAGTTATTGACGACCAGCTTATATACAATGTAGAACACATATATAGCAACTGATGCAGTATATGGTATAGAGCCAACCGCAACAAGCAATCCTCTTCGTGCCTGTTTGGGAGTAGTTGAAGGTATCTTATCTCCGCCAAGAAAAACCAGAAGCATTATTACTCCGAGAAGCGCAGCAGCTAACAAAACAAGGAAACAGATGATTAAAGCTACTGAGCTTATAACAGCGATCTGTCCTATAATAGTGGAAACTGTATTTATGAATATATGCACTATTATTGACGGTATGATTGATCCGTGCTTAATTGTGATATGTGCAAGGAAAACTCCTATGATTGTTGCAAGGATAAACTGCTGAATATTACCATGAACCAGTCCGAAAAACAACGCTGAAGCAAATATTGCAAAGCGCTGATTTGACTTTGCAAGAGTCCTTAGCAGTACTCCACGAAAGAAGAATTCCTCTGTTATCGGAGCTATCATAACCACATATATTATGTCGACTGTTTTTCCAAGATATGTATCTGCTATTCCACTCATATCCGGAATCAAATCAAATCCATACTTATCGAATATGTCACTCGTTCCTAGTACTACATACAGTGATATAGTCCTCAGAAGAATACCTATCATACAATATTGAAACGCCGTTCCTATCCCGAAATCCTTAGTCCGTACAAGCGATGTATATTTTATTCCGGCCCATTTCATACCTAATGCACCTATACTTACATTACATATGATATAAACCATCATATTTACTGACACAAGTATTGATGATCCCCGAACATAGTCAACGACCGCAGAATGATCAGCACCCGGATTCATCAATGCCATAACATAATGGATCAGATGAATAATACCATAGCCCAGCGCAGAACTCAACACAAGCTGGAGTATCATCATCCAACCGCTTATCCGGTATGACCGCTTAAGGTTTTTTCGCTCATTGAAATCAGGTTCCAGCGGGATCTCATATCCCACTTCAGTTATACGCGGAAGTATTTTTGAGTAGTCTCCGCAAAAACCTTTATAATCCGTAGGGTTATCGAACGGATCATATTTATCAGGCATAGCTTCACTGAGATGCCGCTGTTCCTGCTCCTCAAGCTGCTTAGTGAGTCGGTAGACCTCATGACTAAGCGCAGCAATCTCAGATCTGCTTTCTGTTTCTGTATATTCCATTTGTTTCTCTCCCTCCCAGTGACTTCTTTTTCTGTAAATATATCTTATCATATTTTCAGATAAAAGTAAAGCAAAAATTGAGTGTAGATATGTTTCAAGTAGATATGAGCAGCTTATTCATATGGCTCCGCCCGCTGAATAGCCGATCTTTTTTGAATGATATAAAACTTCTGGAACTCATCCTACTAATAATAATTGCTGTTTTTGTAGAGCTGATGCTGGAAATATTATATTCAACATTGAAGAATATGGAAAATGTTAGTCGCTCGACCGACCTAGTTAGCGACCAAGATACCGACCAAGATGATAATATCAGCAGGTTAACGAAAGTCCTCGGCGACAAAGAAATGTCGGCAGCTGATATAATGAGTGAACAAGGACTCTCTCATCGTCCAACATTCCGAATAAACTATCTTGCTTCTGCATTGAATAAAGGAATAATCTAGAGAACAATCCCTGACAAACCGAACAGCAAAAATCAGAATATCGCAAATCAGATAAAAAAGCAGTTGTAAGAATCATTCGAAATCTTACAACTGCTTTTCTTTAGTTTTAAAACATTAGATCAAAGTCTTTTTTCACATGTTTTGCTTGTCAATCATTAAAGTTTTGGCATCTTTGCGATAGAAGCAGCGATATCCTCGTCTGTTGGAATATAATCGCCCATAGTTCCATCGTTGTATGCAGCATAAGCATACATATCAAAGTAACCTGTACCTGTAAGACCGAAGAGGATTGTCTTCTCCTCACCTGTCTCCTTGCACTTGAGAGCCTCATCGATAGCAACACGGATAGCGTGGCTACTTTCAGGAGCAGGAAGTATACCCTCAACTCTTGCGAACTGCTCAGCTGCTGCAAATACTGCAGTCTGCTCAACAGAACGAGCCTCCATAAGTCCCTGATCATAGAGCTCAGAAAGAATTGAGCTCATACCGTGGTAACGGAGACCACCAGCATGGTTAGGTGAAGGCATGAAGCTGCTTCCGAGTGTATACATCTTAGCGAGAGGGCAAACCTTACCAGTGTCACAGAAATCATATGCATATGTTCCGCGTGTAAGACTTGGGCATGAAGCTGGCTCTACAGCAATGATCTGATAATCAGCCTCACCACGGAGCTTCTGGCCCATGAATGGTGAAACAAGACCACCGAGGTTAGAACCGCCGCCTGCGCAACCGATGATCATATCAGGCTTGATGCCATATTTATCCATAGCAATCTTGGATTCGAGACCGATAACTGTCTGGTGAAGAAGTACCTGTGAAAGTACGCTTCCGAGAACATAGCGGTAGCCTTCCTTGCTTACAGCAGCTTCTACAGCTTCTGAGATAGCACATCCTAGGCTTCCGTTTGTATCAGGGAATTCAGCAAGGATCTTCTTGCCGACCTCAGTTGTGGTAGATGGTGAAGGAGTTACGCTTGCACCATAGGTACGCATAACCTCGCGACGGAAAGGCTTCTGCTCATATGAAACCTTAACCATGTAAACCTGACAGTCAAGGCCAAAGTATGAGCAAGCCATTGAAAGAGCTGTACCCCACTGGCCAGCACCTGTTTCTGTTGTAACGCCCTTGAGGCCCTGCTTTTTAGCATAGTATGCCTGAGCAATAGCAGAGTTGAGCTTGTGGCTTCCTGATGTGTTGTTACCCTCGAACTTGTAGTAGATCTTTGCAGGAGTACCGAGCGCCTTCTCGAGACAATATGCTCTAACTAGAGGTGATGGACGGTACATCTTGTAGAAGGAGAGAATTTCCTCAGGAATATCTATATATGGAGTAGTGTCGTCAAGTTCCTGCTTAACGAGTTCATCACAGAATACAGCGCCAAGCTCCTGAGCTGTAACAGGCTGACCTGTACCAGGATTAAGAAGCGGAGCAGGCTTCTTTTTCATATCAGCACGCACATTGTACCACTGCTTCGGAAGTTCACTTTCTTCAAGGTAAATTTTGTAAGGGATCTTTTCGTTTGACATAGCTATTTTCTCCTTTTCGTTAAAATACGGACAATAAAAAACTCCTGTCCGACATTATTAATGCCGGGACAGGAGCTAAATATACATAAAGCTTCTGCGGTGCCACCCCGCTTGACGTTGAAACGTCCACTCGTGTGTACTGTTAAAGATACACGGGATTTGATAACGCAGTACCGCTGCGGCTCACATACTCGGAAACAGTTCCTTTCAGTTTGCCCTCAGAAGTCCATTCTCCGCTGCTACGCGTACCTGCTCGCACCAAACGCAGGCTCTCTGAAACGAATATGGAGCGAATACTCACACTTCTTCACAGGTTTATGAGCACATTATATCATAATGCCCCCACATTTGTCAAGTATTTTTCATCGTTTTTCACAATATGATATTGGTGGGCAAAAATAGTAATCTCATACAAAAAAGTTGCAGTTCACACGAATGCTCACTGCAACTAATTTGTTGATTTAAATCAGCGATGTCCGCCGCTTCCTCCATGACTTCCGCCACTGAAACCGCCTCCACCTCCGTAGCTACGGTGGCCGCCACCGCTGCCTCCGCTGCTCTGTGGAATATGTGTTCTGGAAGTATTGGTTCTTATAAGTTCATCATTATTCGTACTGAATCTCGATTCTTCCTTAGAAAGATAGATATTCGGATTCGTCTTTGACTTGAATTTGTAGTTCCTCTTACCGATCAGGAATGCTATAAGATCAACTATAGCGCCTCCGATAAGAGCAAAGATTAGTGACTTGATATATATAGCCGGGGGCTTATGCTTAGAAATTTTGAGTTCTCCGTTCAAGTAATATATGTACTTCTTTGTATTCTTATCATAATAATACTTTAAGCCCGATTTAAATTCCCCCTGGCGCTTTTCTATTTCACGCAGGAAGCATTCAACGCCTTGCTTTACATCATAGTAATGCTCCGCATAATTGCCTTCATCAGAAGAAGGGAGGTATTCATATGTTGCTTCACGGATATCATCCGTTTTGCCATCAAAAAACATGATAGCTTTTCCAGCAGTTGAAATATAGTCATATGCTGGTTTCTTTCCGGTCATATCAATGAAAAAGAAAACTCCATCGGTATCAGGACCAAACCACTCATCATAAGCCCGGCCACAGAAAGTAGGTGTGTCAGAATCACTCATTCTGTATGTAGGTCCTGCCAGCATGACATATATATTGAGTTGAGTTCTTGCTGAAATCTCTTTTACTTCCTTATTGAGTGCTTCAAGAGTTTCAGGATGACTATTAAAGACTCCGGCATCATCCCTGACTTCTGATTTGGAAGTATCACCTGACCACCCCTGCGCTGAATTGTCAGCAAACGCAGTTGTCGCAAACAAAGGAAGTAAAAATATTAGTGTCAGTACAGTAACGGCTACTGAAATAAAACGTCTCATAGTATCAGCAGACCTCCTAAAAACAGAATCAAGGAGACAATAGCGCCAATAAACGACGTAAATGCCACAAGTTTCGGCTTTGAAAGCGGTGGGGTACCGGCAAGCTTACCGGTCTGACCGTTCATTGCGAACTCATAAACTTTATCCTTATACTTATAGCTCATAAACCATACAGGAAGCATCATATAATTCCAGTCAGTCTTGAGTATATTGTAGCTCTCGTTTTCAATCTTTATGGACGAATAACCCTTTACACTGTTGTGTATGAGTTCGCGGCTGACCTTGTCAGCACGTTCACGGATACGTGGAAAAACACCAGCACGGTCGACATCATATTTATCCGCAAAGAATCCACTGAGGTATGACATTGAAAAATCCTTGACGTCCTTGTAGTCAAAAGGCTCGATAGCTTCCATCAGGAGATCATCGATTTTGCTCTCTCCGTCCGCCGGAATGCCTTTTGTAAGCACTCGTGCATTTCTGACGACTCTGTATTCCTTTGTCTCGGTATAAACATACTCTCCGGAAGTCCATGTTCGCTCCTTCTTACCTATAGCTCTGTAATTTGCGTCAACATCACAGTCAGCTACCCAGAAAGGAACATACAGACCTGTCATCTTTTCAAGCTGCTGTGATGATTTAAAATCACTAGGAACAAATTTACGTCCCTTGCACCATGATTTGAAAGCGTCAAGAGCCTGCTCTCTTGTATACCTGAATCCAATTACCTTATTCGGCTTGTAATCTCCAGAAAGCTTTCCAGATAATATAACAGGATTATGGCAATAATAGCAGAAAAGAGCAGTCTGTTGGTCATCAGCCATTATTTCAGCACCACAGCTCTTACAGTGGTAAAGCTGTGTATGTTCCACAAATTCATCTTTTACTTCTTCAACTGCTTCATCAGTCGGCATTGCCTCAAGCTCAGCGTAAATCTTCTTTATTTCCTCAATTGTGAATGAACTGTCACAATATTCACAGCCAAGCTTCTGAATAGTGGGGTCGAACTTCAGATCGGCGCCGCAATTTGGACATTTATACTCAGATGCCTCCAAATCAACCATCTCCTTTCACCCTAACCTCCAACAAATCCGGAGTTATAACAAATATATTTTACCATAAATTTCCAGATAATGCAAGAAAAAAATGCGGTAAATCACAGAGATTTAATAACAAGAATGATCAATCTTTCTAAAAAAAGAAAGGTGGTATTGAGTTTGATAAGACTGTCAAGGAAATCGAAGAACATAAGATTGATGAACTGTTGTTTATTCCTGAAAGCTGAAATGGGGATATGTATGAATAATCAATTTAAGTTTCACAAATAGGTCGCTATTTATTCCACGTTCCGGTTGACAACGAGCCTCTGTCAATGTGATATTCTGTCAGCTGCGGCATAAAGCGCTTACTTATCTCTTTGCTTTTATCAACTTCAACTACTACTTTCAGATTAAATGCAACATAACTATTTATTGTATTATTGCACTTTGTTGTTATTATTACTTTCAAACTAAATGCACCCCCTCACTTTTCAAATCAAACGCAACTCAGAACAGATGTTTCTGTTGCATTTACTTTGAAAAGTTTCCGCTCTCATTATTTTTTGCGAATTTAAAAAAAATCGTTGCAGTCTCTCAAGGATTGTGGTATAATAGCAATGTATATGTGCAAATTTTGACTTAAGAAAGGAAATCACTATGATAATTCTTGACGAACTGAGAGTTGAAATGGTCGGCTATCGTAAGGAAATGGAAGAACTTTCTGATGTTCTTAATATCAAAGCCGCTAAGGAAAGGGTCGCTCAGCTTAATGAAGAAACTGCTAAAGACGGTTTCTGGGACGACCTTGAGAATTCTCAGAAAGTGCTCCAGGAAACAAAGGCCCTCGAGCGAAAGATAGATAAATTCAAAAAACTCAATGACAACCTTGAGGATATCATAACACTCATCGAGCTATCCATAGAAGAGGACGATGAAAGTTCTGTTGAAGAGATCAAATCCGAATCTGAGGCTTTCAAAACAAAGCTCGAAGAAGAAAAACTCTCAACACTTCTCACTGGTGAATATGACAACGCAAATGCTATTCTGACATTCCATGCCGGAGCAGGCGGAACTGAAGCACAGGACTGGGCAGAAATGCTCTATCGTATGTACAATCACTGGGCTGAACGTCACGAGTACAAAGTTGAACTTCTTGACTACCTCGACGGTGATGATGCTGGTCTGAAGTCCGCTTCAATTCTTATCGAAGGTGATAATGCTTATGGTTATATGAAGTCTGAATCTGGTGTTCACAGACTTGTACGTGTTTCACCGTTCGACGCTTCCGGAAGACGTCATACTTCATTCGCAGCTCTCGAAGTTATGCCCGAAATTGATGATTCTATCGAAGTAGAGATCCGTGACGAGGATATTGAAATGGAAGTTTACCGTTCAAGCGGTGCCGGCGGTCAGAAGGTTAACAAGACCAGTTCAGCTGTTCGTCTTATACACAAGCCTACCGGAATCGTTGTATCCTGTCAGACACAGCGAAGCCAGTATCAGAACAAGGACTATGCAATGAAGATGCTCCGTTCAAAGCTCATCGAAATCAAGGAACGTGAGCACCTTGAAAAAATAGAAGATATCAAGGGTGTACAGAATCAGATCGCATGGGGATCACAGATACGTTCTTACGTATTTATGCCATACACACTCGTTAAGGATCACCGTACAGGCTTTGAAAACGGTAACATTCAGGCAGTTATGGACGGCGATCTTGACGGATTCATCAACGCTTATTTGAAGTCGCTCTCACATGGAACTCTTCAGAAGTGATATACTTAAATCAAAAGGAGAAAAAGTATGAAAATCGCATTTAAGGTAATCAATATTCTTATCATTGTTATGGCAGCTATTTCTGTAATCTATGCTTTCCTGAAAGTCGGTATCCTCGGCGCAGGAATTGCACTTGTTTTAGTTCTGGTCGAACTGTTCATGGCAATCGCAGGATTTAAGGAAAACTACTCACTTTGCAAAAAGCTCTCATTTGTCTGCCTTGTCTTTTCAGTAATCAGTGTTTTCACATCAGGATTCTCGGGAAGCTCGATTTTCTCTCTCATACTTATGATAGGCTATGTAGTGATGTGCATAACGCTTGAATCAAAATCATACTAATAAGATTTTGACTTTTCCAATATAAGTCAGACGAATATCCATTATTGAAAAACTATGAAATAGAAAAAGGTTGTGTGATCAAATGGTTGCATAACCTTTTTCTTTTGAACATATTTCATATCGCAATAAACATTTATGCAAATTTTGTCCACTGTCCGCAAGCTTTATGGACTGAAATTCTTCAATCTCTGTTATATTATATAGGAAGAAATATAAAATATTAACAGGAGGATCTTTAAAAAGGATTGGAAGCTTTAATTTCTGAGAATTGATATCTATATAGTTTTTCTTCATCGAAAGATTCCATTTCAAATCTCTAATCAGAAAACGCGTTCTGTTAATTACAGAACGCGTTTTTGTGTATAAAGAATCCTCAGGATTGTATCATTGTATTGATGGCGCCTTAAAACAAAGAACTCCGTTATGGCCTCCGAATCCAAGTGAAAGTGATAATGCCGCATTTATTTTCCTTTCTATGGAATTATGGAGAACAACATTCAGATCACATTCACTGTCTATCGTTTCAGTTCCGCAGGTCGGATGTATATATCCGTTTTTCATCTGCAGTGCAACAGCGCAGCATTCAACAGCTCCTGCACCTCCGAGAAGATGCCCTGTAATTGATTTTGTTGAATTTACCGCAATATCCTTTGTGCGATCTGCAAAGACACTTCTTATTGCTTTGGCCTCAGTAAGATCGTTAAAATGTGTGGAAGTTCCGTGTGCGTTGATGTAATCAATTTCTCTTTCAGAAATTTCCGCTTCAGACAAGGCGGACTTTATAGCATAGCATATTGCTTCAGCAGACGGATCAGGCATAGTTACATGGAAAGCGTCACAGCTTGCACCATATCCACAGATCTCAGCATATACCTTTGCATTTCTTTCAAGCGCATGTTTCTCGCTCTCAAGAATGAGGATACCAGCTCCCTCTCCCAGAACGAAACCGTTTCTGTTCGCATCAAATGGTATAGAAGCTTTCATGGAATCAGATGACTTTGAAAGCGCCTTCATATTTCCGAATGCACTTAAGCAGAAACCTGTCAGTGTCGATTCACTGCCACCGCAAATACATACATCAAGATATCCGTCTTTTATTTTTCTGTATGCTTCTCCAATTGCATTTGTAGAAGAAGCACATGCAGAAGAAACTGAAAAGTCACTGCCCTTGAATCCTGTTTTCATAGCAATAATTCCAGATGCCATATTTGGAACCATTGCGGGAATAAATGAGGCGCTGACAGCTTTGCTTCCGCGCTCCAAATAGTCACTGTGTTCTTTTTCTGTATGCGGCAGACCTCCAAACCCTACACCTGTAATAACACCGCTTCTGAACGGTGATACTTCTTTGAGATCCAGCTTGCTGTCACGTATAGCTTCTTCAGCAGCTACAACCGCAAACTGAACAAATCTGTCCATACGACGTAATTCTTTCTTAGAAAAATAGTCTTCTGCCTTGAAACCTGCAGCACTGCCACACACCTTAATCGGGAAATCTGCATCTTCGCTGGTAAACTCTGAGATACAGCATTTACCATTCTTAAGGTTCTCATTAAACTCAGCTGCGTTATTACCAGCTGGATTAACTGTACCTATTCCTGTTATGTATACTTTATTCATTCTTACACATCTTTCGTTTTATATCTTTTTCATTCATTACTATGTGACTTATTTTCCTTTTTTCTTTTGACAGTAAATATCAAAACCAATCAACCCCAAAATAAGATCACCACACAAGAATACAACTCCCGCCGTAAACAGTACACCAATTATTAACCCTAACCTAGTTATTAGTCTTTTCATGTCATCACCCTTGGTATAATATATATTCTATAATATCATTATGCAGGCGAGCTGCTGTTCAGTCACTGGTTTGCCTTCCGATCAATCAGGTGTTTTGATTCACCGTCAATTAATTAAGTATTGACTTTCGCCACATATGTGTATTATAATACATACGTAGAAATAATCCAATGGACATTTTTTTGTCAAAGTGCAGATTAATACACACATTTCTCAGATAATGTGGTATTCGCAACACATTTTCAAAAAAATGATGAAAGGAACTACTATGAATGATATCAAACGCACGGACAGAAGAATAACACGTACAAAGAAAGCTATCCGCATAGCACTGGCAGAATTATTATGTGAAAAGGATATTAATACAATAACAATAAAGGATATTTCTGAAAAGGCAGATATAAACCGCAAAACCTTCTATAATTATTACAGCGGTATTCATCAGGTGGTTGATGAGATTGAAAACAGCATTATCAATTCACTTGAGAGCAACCTTAATGATGTTGATATATATGAAGCAATGAAAGATCCACTGATAGTATTTGACAAACTAACAGCTATAATAAATAGTGACTTTGAATTTTACAGTCATCTGATGAAAATGAGCAGCAATGTTAGCCTTGCTACTAAAGTAGTTGACCTTCTTAAAGAGAAAACCAAGGAAAAACTAAAAAAGCAAGTTGATATTCCAGAAACAGACTTACAGATGATAATTGATTATTCAACATCCGGAATGATCAGAGTTTACCAGATGTGGTTCAATTCAAACAGAGCAATCCCAATAGAGGAGCTTTCAAACACTCTCGGAAACATTATGTTTTATGGTATAAGCGGCTTCATTTCTAAACCATGACACTTAAATGGCAACTAAACAAAACAAGGCGGATCACTTACGATCCGCCTTGTTTGCTTATGTTAAGTTATATTGCTTTAGATCCCACAAATTCTTTCAGTGATGGAACATCTCCTGATGCTGTCGATACCATCGCGTAGTATGCAAGGACAAACGACGCATCCTTAGCGTCTATCTTTCCATCTCCGTTTACTTCCGCAGCAAGCTTCTGAAATTCGGTAAATCCGTCTTCTCCTCCTGTTGACGCTTTTGCATATGCTACGAGTATGAGTGATGCATCCTTTGCATCTACCTTTCCATCCTCATTTACATCTCCCAGGTTATATGGAATCTCCGGTTTATCTCCGCCTTCTGTCGTTGTAGTTGTTACAGGCTCTGTAGATGTTGCCGCTGTGGTCGTCTGTGTTGAAGAAGCTGTTGTAGAACTTTCTGTTGAAGTCGTGGTCACGGATGAACCTGCAGCGCTTGAAGTCGAACTCTCAACAGTTGCTGAACCTGAAACAGCTGTGGTCGAAGTTGAACTTATGATACTTGTAGTATCTGATGCAGTTGAAGTAGTAGCTACTGTAGATGTATTGGTTGATGTATCAGAACCTGCTGGGATTGTTTCTGATACTGTCGTGGTCGTTGTATCTGACTCAGTAGATACAGTCGTGGTTCCTGTCTCAGTTGAACCTTCACTCATAGTTGTTCTATCAGACGTCGTCACCGTTGTAGATGCAGCGCTCTGTGTAGATGTTGCAGTTGTAGAAGCGGACGTTGTATCTCCGGCGGTACTCGTTATAGTTGTTGTAGTACCGTTCTGCTGAGATGAAACAGTTGTTTCGCTTTCGGTCTGAGCAGTACTTGTTGTAGTATCTGATACTGTAGCACTTGTAAGCGTTGCAGATGATACCACACTGGATGATTCTGTTGTCTCCTGAGAAGTTGAAGCTGTTGTTACGCTTGAAGCAACTGTAGTGATCGTAACTGTTACAGTTGTTTCAGATCCGCTCTCTGACGTTGATTCCGATGTTACGATTCCGGTTGTTGTAGTCACTGTTGTCGTAGCGCTTGTTGATGTTTCTGATGATGTAGTAGTTTCCTTCTCATCAACCATTTTTATTGACTCCACAACGCTGCTGTTATACATCAGCTGGGAATCTATTACAGTAGACCCTGCCACTGCTGATATCAACAAAGACGGTGAGGTTAACCTCCTTGATTCTGTTATCCTATCACGTTATTTAGCTGGCTGGACAAACTACGAAACATACTTCACATCATAAATAATTAAGCCGCTCTCAGGTCGTTCAAAAAAGTGACCTAGAGCGGCTTTCTATGTATTGATTGATCCTATTTATGGTACTTCCCACCAGTTGATATCTGAAAACTGCGATATATCTGCTCAAGCAGCATAACACGAGCGAGCTGGTGAGGAAAAGTCATCTTGGACATCGAAAGCTTAAGCTCTCCCATTGCCTTGATCTCCGGATCAAGGCCAAATGAACTTCCGATGATGAATGTGACTGTGCTGACTCCGTCAACTCCCGCAGTGCTTATCTTCTCAGCAAGCTCAGGACTAGTGAGCTGCTTTCCTTCAATGCACATCGGTATTATCATTCCCTTAGCGATCTTGCGTATCTGCTCGCCCTCTTTTTTCAACGCAGCGGCTATTTCCTTCTCTGAAGGATTATCACTGAGACGACATTCATCAAGCTCATGAAGAGTAAATGTACAGTATCTTCCAAGCCTCTTTATATACTCAGCACATGCTGAGCGAAGATATTCCTCCTTAAGTTTCCCGATAACTATCAATTCAATATTCATCAGAAGATAACAGCTCCTCCCTGCGTTTCCACGGGAGCAACTCCCATGAGATAATCACGTCCGCGAGTAAATCCGACCAGATGTGACTGGACAGTAGTATCAGCGATATCAGGGCGATTATTGTCCTGACTCAGATGTCCGAGTATTATGTGTGTTGTTCCCTGACGGATAAGCTTGTTTACCTGATCTCCGCAGGAGTGATTGGACAGATGTCCGTTCTGGGAAAGGATACGTTCCTTAAGATAAAGAGGATACGGTCCATGACGAAGCATATTCTCATCATAATTAGATTCCAGAACTACGAGCTTGCATCCAGTCAGTGCAGCATCTACCTCAGGAGTAACATATCCTAGATCAGTGCAGATTGCGCATACTTTGTCGTCCTCAGTAGTTATACGATAGCCGCAGCTGTGTATTGCATCATGAGGTGTACTGAAGCATGTTATCTCACAGCCAGAGCACTCGATGGACTTTCCGAATATATCTATGAGATGCGAGTTTCCTGATACTTTGTCAGTATCACTTAGTCGCTGAAGAGTTCTTTTAGTACCATAGACAGGCATGCCAGTATTCTTGGTAAGCAGTTTTAGTCCCTGAATATGGTCGGTATGCTCATGAGTTATAAAGACCGCCTGAACAGCTTCAAGAGGAATATGGTTCATCTCAAGAGCGGAATTCAGTCTGCGGAAGCTTACACCGCAGTCAATAAGTATACCATTCTTTTCGTTACCTATGTAGTATGAATTGCCCTTGCTGGAGCTGAAAAGTGGATACAGCCTTGCCATTTTATCACCTTAAGTCATAGAAATGACCGCTCGGCACACTGCCCTGCGGTCATTTTGATTATATCTCAAAATACAGGAATTGTCAAGAATCGACATGGACCTGTCATATGAAAAATGCCCCCTGCAGTCGATGATAAGTCGATTGCAGGGAGCATAATTTAATCAATTATTTTCCAGGGATCATTGAGATAACCTTACCAGCAAAGTCATTGAAGTTCTGAGTCTGGAGAATTATTCTGCCAGGACCAGTAAGCTTTGTCAGGAAAAGCCCCTCGCCGCCGAGGAATATGTTGCCTAGACCTTTAACAGTCTCTATATCATAGCTAACAGTAGCTTCAAATGCTACAACATTACCGGTATCAACCTTGAGTACTTCGCCGGGAGCAAGTGTACGCTCAACCTTATCACCATCAACCTCAAGGAAAGCCATACCGCTTCCGAAGAGACGCTGGAGAACAAAGCCTTCACCACCGAAGAGGCCTGCAGAGAATTTCTTAGTAAAAGTAGCCTTAAGGTCTACACTCTGCTGAGCACAGAGGAAAGAACCCTTCTGAACGATTATCTCGCCCTGTGAGATATCAACTGGAACAACACAGCCAGGAACCGTAGAACCGAAAGCAATCTTTGCGCCCTCTGTCTCAGCTGTATAGTTAGCCATAAATACAGATTCGCCTGTGAACATACGTCCAAGGCTGCGAGCAATACCGCCTCTTGCATTTGTGCTCATCTTGATTCCCTCTGTCTGCCAGATCATGCCACCTGACTGGGTAAACATTGACTCGCCATTGCTGAGTGTGACTTCAACTGCGGGAACTGTCTGTCCGATAATTTCGTATTTCATTTCAAAGCCTCCTGTTTAAAACATATTTTTGGGGATATCCCCTACGTTTTTATTCTACCACTTTCGTTTTAATTCGTCAATATACAAAATAAAATAATTTCAAAAAGCAAGTCATTTTGTCGATAATTGTACAAATAAGACAACCACTACAAATTTTCACGCACTTTTTTTGCACAAATAACAGAATGTTATTGATATATTTAAAAAAAGTTCAAAATACATATTGATTTTGTGATAACTCTGTGATATACTAGATGTTGTACAGATTATAAATGTATTTTTATATATCTGGTTATCTATTTACTTATTATCATAAGGATTTGAAAGGAGAACTTTAGTTATGGAACAGAAATCCAAAATGACAGCAGGTCTGCTCGGCATCTTCCTCGGTGGTTTTGGTGTTCACCAGTTTTACCTTGGAAACACAAAGAGAGCTATCATCCAGATCATAGTTACTGTTTGTACTTGCGGTATCGGAGCTTGGTGGGGCCTCATCGAGGGTATCATGATCCTCATGGGCAAGATCACTACTGATGCTAACGGCAATCCTCTTGGTGAATAATTAATAGTAAACAGCATATCCCGTTCTCATATGAGAGCGGGATATTTTTGTATATGCACAACCACTATTGTAATTTGCCAAATATCAGCCTCATCAGCCAGTAATTCGAAGTTCCTGTTCCTGTTACCTCTCCGTGTATCAGGAGCAGAAGGAAAGGTACGGATATCAGCAGAGCAAGCACGCTGATTATTACAGGTATAAGCGGACGAAGTTTATTTTTCTTTACAATACTGAATATGATAACTCCGATTGACAGCACAATACTCTCAGCCGGCAAACTAAATATACCCAGCACCGCTGCAACACCAGCTGCTATTATTGCCGGTACACAAAATCTTTTCTCAGTCATATCAATCGCGCTCCCAAAGAATATATTCTTTGTTATTTACATCATCGTAGTAGAATATCTTTTCAATATTACTATCAAGTTCATCCATATCCTTGATCTTCTTCTCAAAACCGTCTGTTCCCATTTCTGTAAACGCCAAACTGTCTATACGGCGCTGCTTTAGAGTGTAGCCCATTCCATTGAGCTTATCCTTTTCAAAGCCTTTTCCATAACCGAAATGGTCTCCGTCAGTATCACTGAGGGTAGGATACACAAATGAAAATGACGATGCAGTACCATTCACATTGAGCCACAAGGCTCCATCATGTTCAGTAACACTCACGTTTTCTGTGATGTGATACTTTTCCACATTCATTGACTTATCCGTGTTGATCATCCAGGTGCTCAGACACGTCAGTCCTCCAATAGTCACAATTCCTGCCGCAATTACTGTAACGATCTTCTCGAGCCTGATACGGCGTTTGATCCGTTTAACCGCTCCGGTATCTTTCTCTGCCGGAAGCACCAGATTTTTATTCATCATGTCAAGTTCTGATTTGCATTCCCTGCACTTTGAGATGTGCTCTTCGACAGCTTTTTTACTTTCTTCGCTGCATACTCCATCACTATATAGCGGAAGCAGATCCTTTATCATCTCACAGCTGATATTCATTTATGATTCCTCCATTCTACTTATTATCATAAGTTTTGCACGATGAAAGGTTACACGCGCCCAGCTTTCGGTCTTCCCGAACAGATTACCTATCTGCTCAAAGCTTAGTTCTCCGAATACCCGGAGAGTGAATACTTCCTTATGTGGTTCTTTCATGTCATGCAGTATCTGATGTATCATCATGGAACGTTCCTTGTCTATAATATTGTCCTCAATGGATACAGAAGTGTCCGGTATAGTATCAGGCACCTCATCTCCTGTGAAGCGGTTATCTTTACGGCACTGTGACAGAAACGCATTCTTTGCTATCTGACAAAGCCATACACGGATATCGCAGTCACCACGGAAACTTTCAACAGAACGCATCGCCCGGAAAAAGGTCTCCTGAGTAAGTTCTCTTGCAGTGTCCTCGTTGTGTGACAGTGACATAAGATACAGGTAAATATCTTTGAAATATTGATTGTAGAGCTCTTCAATGGTGTTCATCTTTTCACCGCCTTCAAACATAAGACTCAGCAATTTCACATTCGTTACAGTTAAAACAAAAAATAATTTTCTCTACTCTTTTGAAATGTCAAGTTAGATTATACCATGTACTATCACTTTGCGCAACATACTGCTTCCTCCGATCACAGGAGGTTCGCACAGGAATTAATTTTGCAGATGTATCTTGACAAAACAATAAAACCATTGTATAATTCAAGTATGAAATGCAATGATGGGAAATAAAACCTGTTGATATTTCCACAGAGAGCCGCCGCTTGGTGAAAGGCGGCAGATAAATACAGGTCATAGCTCCTCCCTGAGCAGTCGGCTGAAAATGCGCAATGGAGCGCGGAGAACTTACTCCCGCTTTGTTATGCAGGATTAAGTTTGAACGGGCTCTCCCGTTACAGAGATATGCGTTTATCGGCGCAGATGAGTGGGCGTGATTCACGTCAAGAAGAGTGGTACCACGGAGCAAATTAGTTTCTTCGTCTCTTCCATGCAAGGCATGGAGGGGACTTTTTTATTACCCTCGTGTCAGCAGCTTATCTGATAAGGAGGTCATGTTTTATGGCGACAATGAAAAATGTAAGCAAGTATACGCGGCAGTTCTTTGAAGCACCCAAAACTAAGATGAAATGGATAGAGCGCTCATATATTGACAAGGCTCCTGTATGGTGCAGCGTTGATCTTAGAGACGGAAACCAGGCTCTCGTCATTCCAATGAGCCTCGGCGAAAAGCTCGAATTTTTCCAGGAACTCGTAAGTATTGGATTCAAGGAGATCGAAATTGGTTTCCCTGCAGCGTCAGAGACAGAATACGACTTCTGCCGCACCCTCATTGAAGAAAACCTCATACCAGACGACGTGACTATTCAGGTCCTCACTCAGTCGCGTGAACATATTATAGAAAAGACTTTTGAAGCTCTTAAGGGATGCAAGAATGCCATAGTCCATCTCTACAATTCGACCTCCGTAGCTCAGCGTGAACAGGTATTCCGCAAGAGCCGTGAGGAAATAATCGAAATTGCAGTAACAGGCGCAAAACTCTGCAAGGAATACCGTGAGAAATATGAAGGCAATTTCCGCTTTGAGTATTCACCTGAAAGCTTCACTGGAACAGAGCCAGAATTCGCACTCGAGATATGCAACGCTGTTCTCGATGTCTGGAAGCCTACTCCTGATGACAAGGTCATAATAAATCTTCCTGTTACTGTACAGGTATCCATGCCGCACGTATACGCCAATCAGGTCGAATACATGTGTGAAAATCTTAAGTACCGTGATAATGTCATAGTATCTCTCCACCCGCATAACGACCGTGGATGCGCAGTTGCTGATACAGAAATGGGACTTCTTGCAGGTGCTGAACGCGTTGAGGGAACTCTTTTCGGGAACGGTGAACGTACAGGTAATGTCGATATTATCACACTTGCTATGAACATGTATACTCAGGGCGTTGATCCGCATCTTGATCTCAGCGATATCCCGGCAATAAATGAAGTTTATACACGTCTTACAGGAATGGCTGTCAATGAACGTCAGCCATATACCGGAAAACTCGTTTTCGCAGCATTCAGCGGATCTCATCAGGACGCTATTGCAAAGGGTATGAAGTGGCGTGCAGAAGGCCATTCAGACCACTGGACCGTTCCTTATCTTACTCTTGATCCGGAAGATATAGGGCGCGAATACTCTGCAGATGTTATACGCATCAACAGCCAGTCTGGCAAGGGCGGTATCGGATACATTCTCGAAACACGCTTTGGTTATGACCTTCCGAAAAAGATGCGTGAGAAACTCGGATATATCGTCAAGAATGTTTCCGATAAGAAGCACAAGGAACTTCTACCGGATGAGGTATATGAGATCTTCAAGCAGCAGTTTGTTGATATAATCTCGCCAATACATGTTACAGAAACACACTTCGTACAGCGCGATGGCATTGAGGCAACGGTTTCATTTACTTATGACGGAAAGAAAGTTACTGCAACTGATACAGGTAACGGTCGTCTTGACGCCGTAAGCAATGCGATCCGTTCGTACACGGAAGCAGATTTCAACATCAATGCCTACACTGAGCATGCTCTTGAAGTTGGTTCTGCTTCGAAGGCCGTATCATACGTAGAAATAGTAACCGGCGAAGGCAAGAACTACTGGGGTACAGGTATTGATAACGATATCATCACTTCATCAATCAAGGCTCTAGTCAGTGCGGTAAACAATATGCTTACCGACAAATAATTAATGCATTTCAGACAAATACAGCGGTATTCTCATTTCATAAGAGAATACCGCTGTTATACGTTATGCAACAAATTCAAAAAGTACAGCACTATCAATATGTGATCAAATCATTGAGATCAAACATAAGCAGATGCGGAGCCTTCTCAGCTTCATCTATCACACCCTGAGTAAATCCGCCCTTCGAAAACAATACATAGAACACTTTCTCCTGCTGTCTGTCAAACACCTGTGATTTCCTTTTAAGACTATTCAGAACACTTTTATCAAGAAGATCATTCCGCCATTTGCATTCTGCAAAAAGATAATCATTTCCGTCACTTGCAGTCAAATCAATTGCAATCTGCTCATGTGTTTTATTATCTGTTCCTCACCATCTGTCAATATCAGTAAACAGTATGTTCATTACTCTGCTCAGCAGAATAGAAAACAGATGGCTTGTCTTTGAAAATTTCTTTCAGAAGCGTTGTTTTTCCGACACGTCTTCGGCCATACATTACAAACAACTGAAATCGTTCTTCCGCATATAACCTGTTTAATTCAGCAAGTTCTCTTTCTCGTCCGATTAACATATCCGCCCTCATTTAAACGATAATTAACTTCAAAGTAATTTACTTCCAAGTTAATTATACTTCGATTTTTTATTATTGCCAAAAGTGTTTTTTACTCATATCATTTAGGATGATAGGCGCATATTTTTTCTTTTCAGTTGAAAGCATGTCCATAATATGGTATAATACCAATATAATTCAGCATACCTGCGCGGCTATAAAGGTGGTGATATAATGAAGCGAAGATCTGTTATAACCGCTCTGATCCTCGGAACACTGCTCTTTGGATGTGAGTTGCCCGTATCATATCAATCTGACGTGGAATCACAGTCACTTCCATCTGTATCCACATCAACAGAAGCACCAACAGTAACCAGTTCAAATTATGTTGAATCAACTATCACATCAGTTGCTTCAACAACTCTGGCTACAGTAACTGAAACTGAGATTTTAACCGAGGCTGCCACAGAAGATACAAATCCAATCTCACCAGTCCCCGCTTCATTCGATTTCTTCAGTCTTCCATCTTACACGGGTTCTCCTTATTGCGAAGTCAATGGAAATATCCCGTTTTTTGACATCTCTGATTTCACCACAGAGTCTTATGAATACTATAGTCCACTGGATGATCTCGGACGATGCGGAGAGTGTACAGCGTGTCTCGGCTATGATCTTATGCCGACTGAACCACGCGGAGAAATCGGTTCCGTAAGACCGACCGGATTTCAGCTCGTCAGGTATGATGATGTGATCGCTGACAAATATCTGTTCAACCGCTGCCATGTTCTTGGCTGGCAGCTTACCGGTGAAAACGCCAATGAACGCAATCTGATCACTGGAACAAGATATATGAACGTTGAGGGCATGCTACCGTTTGAAAACAAAGTTGCAAAATACATCAAAAGAACCAATAATCACGTTCTCTACAGAGTTACCCCTATATTCATAGAAAGCGAACTTGTCTGCAGAGGCGTGTTAATGGAAGCGCAGTCTGTTGAGGATGATGGTTCAGGAATAAGGTTCAACGTCTTCTGTTATAATGTCCAGCCACAGATCTATATAGACTATTCAAACGGTGATAACCATCTGATAGAAGAGACATTCATTCCAATAGCTACCGTAACTGATATTCCTACGGATGAACGTATAATTGAGGATCCGCAGCCCGAGTCACAGACATATATCCTGAATACAAACACACGCAAATTCCACTATCCTTCATGCTCTTCCGTTGATTCAATGAAGGAAAAGAACAAGCTGGAATACAACGGAACCCGGGATGAAATAATTGCTCAGGGATACGAACCATGCAAACGGTGCAATCCATAATCATCAGGTGCACATAGTTATTATTTATCCCTGTATCCGCCATAATTCGCCATTTCTTATAGTATTATACTTTATCCTTCTTCAGCATAAGGCTCCCTTCGCTTTGGGGAGCCTTTTTGCTGTGTGTATGATCACTTTCAGAACGCATCAGATGCCCGAACAAAAATCAAACAATTTTACGATTTTTCTTGATTTTAGCGCAAAATAATGGTAAAATAAGAATAGTACGCATATTTCCGAGAAACAAAAAGAAGGAAATGATTATTATGAAAATTTCAGGAGCTAAAATTGTCGTTGAGACTCTCATCGAACAGGGCTGTGATACCGTATTCGGATTTCCGGGCGGCCAGGTAATCGACCTGTTTGACGAGCTATATCTCAGTCAAGACAGAATTAAACATATACTTACTGCTCATGAGCAGGGCGCAGCACATGCAGCAGACGGATTCGCACGTTCAACCGGGAAAGTCGGTGTATGCATCGCGACATCCGGCCCAGGCGCTACAAATCTCGTAACAGGCATCGCAACTGCTTATCTTGACTCCGTACCTGTAGTAGCTATTACCGGAAACGTTTCATGCAGCCTTATAGGCCGTGACAGTTTCCAGGAGGTTGACATACTCGGCGTGACTATGCCAGTCACAAAGCACAACTTTATCGTCAAGGATATCCGTGAGCTTGCGGATACTCTGCGTTCAGCGTTCAAGATAGCAAAATCCGGCAGGCCAGGACCTGTTCTTGTTGATATTCCAAAGGATGTTCAGACCGCAGAATGGGACTTCGAGCCACGTCCGGATCCTGTTCGCCCTTATCCGCTCACATTCGCATCAGAAAACAAACTCCGCAGAGCGGCTGAGCTGATCAACAACTCCCAGAAACCATTCATCTACTTCGGCGGAGGAGTTGTAACCGGAAAAGCTTCAAAAGAAATATTATCACTCGCAGATAAGCTGGATGCTCCTCTCGGATGTTCGCTTATGGGACTGTCAGCAGTACCATATGACAATCCGCGTTTTCTCGGAATGAACGGAAAGCATGGTCACTACGCATCATTTGCAGCTCTGACTGAAGCAGATCTTGTTATCGCACTAGGCGTCCGCTTCTCTGACAGATCCGCATTTGAAGGCGAGAACAACCCAAGGATAATCCACATTGATATAGACAATGCCGAACTGGATAAGAATATCACCGCTGACCTTGCTATCGAGGGTGACATCAAAGACTCACTTTACAGACTTATCCCAATGCTCGGAGAGCAGAAACACCCTGAATGGAGTAAACGGATCGAAGAACTTCGCGGAGAAGAACGCAGCAGATATAATCAGGCTGATAAAGAACGCAATAATGCGGAAGCCATTCTCTCTCCGCATGACATTATCGGTGTAATAAGCGGCATCGCGTCAGAAGATGATATCATCGTAACAGATGTCGGACAGCACCAGATGTGGACTGCGCAGTTCTATCCGCTCCGTAAGCCGCGCACCTTCCTGACTTCCGGAGGCCTTGGCACAATGGGCTACGGAATGGGAGCAGCTATCGGTGCTTCCACAGCTACCGGAAAACGTACAATTCTCTTCACCGGTGACGGTAGCTTCGGAATGAATCTTAATGAACTAGCTACATCAGTCACACAGAAAGTACCGCTCGTAGTAGTTATCATGAATAACGGTGTTCTTGGCATGGTCCGTCAGATCCAGACAAGTTTCTATGATAAACACTACTCAGCTACAACTCTCGGACGCCAGACAGACTTTGTAAAAGTCGCGGAAGCTTTCGGAGCAAAGGGCGGAAGAGCTACAACCACAGAAGAGCTTCAGAAGCTTGCGAAAGAAGCTTTCGCATATAAAGGCACATTTGTTATTGACTGCGCTGTTGACTGTGATGAAACAGTTCAGTCCCCTATGCAAATCAGCCAGGATTGAGGTGTGAGCATGGAATACAAACAATACGTAATAGGCGTTATCGTATCGAACGTCTCAGGTGTTCTTTCCCGTGTATCAGGAATGTTCACCCGCCGAGGATTCAACATTGACTGTCTCACGGTTGGTGAGACGGAATCCGCAAGCTTCTCAAGAATTACGGTAGCGTTCCACGGTGACAACGATATACGCGACAAGATACTCAAGCAGCTCGAAAAGCTTCATGACGTCAAGGAAGTCGAGATACTCGATCCAAATGACACGGTTATCCGTGAGCTTCTGCTGATAAAGATTCGCAATTCTCCGACAACAAGGCAGGACATAATGACAGCGGTTGAAATATTCCGCTCAAAGATAGTCGACTACTCAACAACGGCCCTCATCTGTGAACTCACGGGTGAGACGCAGAAAATAGACGCGTTCATTGACCTTATGAAACCATACGGTATCATGGAAATGTGCCGTACGGGTATAGTCGCAATAGAGCGCGGTGACAACTGTCTGAAGACCGCAAAGTAATGTTCTGAAAAAAGGAGCGATAGATATGAAGCTGCTTATTAGACGCGTTACTCCGGAAGACGCTGAAGCGCTGCTGGATATATACGCTTACTATGTCAAATACACAGCGATTTCATTTGAATACGATGTTCCTGAAGTGGATGAGTTCAGAAGACGTATCGAGGAAATATCCCCCCGCTACCCGTATATCATCGCAGAGACAGAAGGAAAAATCGTAGGTTTTGCATACGCTGCGTCTTTTTCAGACCACAGCGCATACGACTGGTCCGCTGAACTGACCGTTTACGCTCACAAGGACTTCCAGAAATGCGGAATAGGTGGCCTGCTATACTCTGAACTTGAAAAAGCACTCAGCAAAATGGGTGTCACCAACCTGTACGCACGGATAGCAGTACCGGAAACAGAAGACAAATACCTCACAGACAACAGTCTCGAGTTCCATAAGCATCTCGGTTATTCAACAGTCGGACGATTCCATAAATGCGGATACAAATTCTCAACATGGTATGACATGGTTTATGTTGAGAAGATAATCGGCAGCCACTTTACCAAACAGAATGATGTCACTTTCTTCTGTGATATCAAATAATCCAGGAAAGCGTGATCGATATGGGTATGACAATGACTCAGAAGATCCTTGCGGCACACGCGGGACTCAGTACAGTTAAGGCAGGAGATCTCATCCTGGCTTCACTTGATCTGGTTCTAGGCAACGACATCACCTCCCCTGTTGCCATTAAGGAATTCGCAAAACTCGGAAAAGACAGCGTGTTTGACAAAGAAAAGATTACAATGATCATGGACCACTTTGTTCCGAACAAGGACATAAAAGCGGCAGAACAGTGCAAAACCTGCCGCAGCTTCTGCAGTGACATGGATATTACCCATTTCTACGATGTGGGAGATATGGGAATAGAGCACGCTCTTATTCCGGAGAAAGGACTTGTTACAGCAGGAGACGTTGTGATAGGTGCCGATTCACACACATGTACCTACGGTGCTCTCGGCGCATTCTCCACAGGAGTAGGTTCTACGGATATGGCGTGCGGAATGGCTATAGGAAAAGCATGGTTCAAGGTCCCTTCGGCAATACGGATAGAACTCACAGGGACTCTTCGTCCATACGTCAGCGGAAAGGATGTCATCCTCCACATTATCGGAAAGATCGGCGTTGACGGAGCGCTGTACCGCTCGATGGAGTTCGGCGGAAAAGGACTCTCCTCGCTCTCTATGGCAGACCGTTTCACCATTGCTAACATGGCAATTGAAGCCGGAGCAAAGAATGGTATTTTCGAGACTGACTACAAAACTCTTCTTTATCTTAATCAGCACGGCAGCAAAAGTCACAAGATCTATGAGGCAGACTATGACGCCGAATATGATAAGAAACTGTATATCAATCTTTCAGAGATCGAACCTACAGTTGCGTTCCCTCATCTTCCCGAAAACGCAAAAACATTCAATGAGATAGAAGATATCAAGATAGATCAGGTCGTCATAGGATCCTGCACTAACGGAAGGATCGAAGACCTACAGGCTGCCGCTGAGATACTGAAAGGCAGACACGTCGCCAAAGGCGTCAGAGTCATTATAATACCGGCAACCCAGCAGGTATACCTCGATGCTATGGAACAGGGGCTCCTAAAAATATTCATTGAGAGCGGAGCTGTTGTATCAACTCCTACATGCGGCCCTTGTCTCGGAGGATATATGGGAATTCTCGCTGACGGCGAACGCGCAGTGACGACCACAAACAGAAACTTCGTAGGACGAATGGGACACACAGGTTCCGAAGTCTACCTCGCAAGCCCCGCGACCGCTGCCGCGAGTGCACTTACCGGCAGGATCACAAGTCCGTGGGAGGTAATGAAATGAAATATACAGGAAATGCAATCAAGTACGGGGACAATGTTGATACTGATGTGATCATACCTGCCCGTTACCTCAATACAAGCGTTCCTTCCGAGCTTGCTTCGCACTGCATGGAAGACCTTGACAAGACATTCGTGAGCCGTGTGAAACAGGGTGACATAATAACTGCAGGGCTCAATTTCGGATGCGGTTCCTCACGTGAACACGCTCCTATCGCGATCAAGGCAAGCGGTATATCACTTGTGATCGCAAAGAGCTTTGCCCGTATATTCTACCGCAACGCTATCAATATCGGACTGGCAATCGTCGAGTGTCCGGAAGCCGCTGATGATATCAAAGAGGGTGACTCAGTCGAAGCCGATCTTGACAACGGCATTATACGGAATCTGACAACCGGCAGAGAATACAGAACCTCTCCGTTCCCTGAGTTTATACAGAAAATCATCGAAAACGGCGGACTTATTGCTTCGATAGCAAACGGTGCCGTGAAATAGGAGAATGACATGAACAGAAAGCGACTTAATCCCGCAGTAATAATGTTCCCTCTCGGCCTTCTTGAGCTTCTGCTCATAACCGGAGTGCCTACAGGGAAAACTGCAGTTCCGATAGCCGCGACCATAATATTCTTTATTGCTTCCATGGCGATAATCGTGCTGTCATCCATAACAAAGAGCAACACAAAGCTTTTTGTATCAGTCATAGCCATCATAATCGCCTCACTCACATTCATCGGAATAGTTGAGGTCAGAATGGCAGACAGCATTATTCTTCTCGCTATAGGCTGGTTCATGGGAATGTGCATAGGCATCGGAGGTATCATCAAATCCGTCCGTAACCGTGAGGAGTATAAAGTCATTCTTTCGGTGGTGCTGAACAGCATAACCATTCTGATTTCAATAATCGGAGCCATCGCAGAACTCGTTACGTTCCGGGGACTTGTTATCCTAACAAAATAAAACTCCGCCCTTGATGACAGGGCAGTCAGGAGAAAAATATGAAAGCTGAGATCGCACTGTTAAGAGGCGACGGCATAGGTCCTGAAATAGTGGACGGTGCCGTATCAGTACTCAGAAAGACAGCACAGATATTCGGACATGATTTTAATTTCACACCATATCTCATAGGCGGCTGCGCAATAGACGCGACCGGTATGCCTCTTCCTGAAGAGACGGTCAATGGTTGTCTCGCAAGCGACAGTGTGCTGCTCGGAGCAGTCGGCGGTCCGAAATGGGATGATATGCCGGGAGACAGGAGGCCTGAGAAAGCGCTTCTCGGAATACGCTCTGCTCTCGGGCTCTACACCAATCTGCGGCCCGCTAAGCTATATCCTGCCCTGAGATCAGCTTCACCACTCAAGGATGAGATAGTGGGAAGCGGATTCGATATCATGATAGTACGCGAGCTCACAGGAGGAATATATTTCGGTGAGCGCGGCTACCGTGAAGGGAAATACGGCAATGAAGCCTTCGATACCGAAAGCTACAGTGTCACTGAGATAGAACGCATCGGTCGTGTCGCCTTCGAGACCGCGATGAAACGTCAGAAAAAGCTGTGCAGCATAGACAAGGCAAATGTACTTGAGACATCACGTCTATGGAGAAAGATCATGCATGGCCTTTCGGAGAACTATCCTGAAGTTGAGTACTCGGATATGTTCGTTGACAACGCTGCGATGCAGCTGGTCCGTGATCCAAGACAGTTCGATGTCATAGTAACATCGAACATGTTCGGAGACATTCTCTCTGATGAAGCCTCACAGATAACAGGTTCCATCGGAATGCTTTCATCCGCCTCGCTCGGAGACGGAACACGCGGAATGTATGAACCCATACATGGATCCGCGCCTGACATAGCAGGACAGAACAAGGCTAATCCGATAGCTACCATTCTCTCCGGCGCTATGATGCTGAAGTATTCATTCGGACTCAAAGAGGAAGCTGACCGTATCGAAAAAGCGGTAGACAGCGTACTTAATGCCGGTTTCCGTACAGCAGACATCATGGGCTCGCAGGAGGGTACTCCCCTCACCTGCACTGAAATGACTGAAAGGATCCTTGAAGCTTTATGACATGCAATAAATGCGGAGCCGAAATGACTCTGGAAAAGAAAATACCGCTGAACTTCACAAGTCAGCGATTCACTGAAAAAGGATTTTTCAACGTGCCGAAACAGTACCGCAATGCGGAAATGTTTGTATGCGGCGAATGCAAAAACATCCAGTTCGGCGCTGAAATGCCCGAAAAAGAAGAAACCGAGAAGGAGCAGAACATATGACAGTTCGTGAATTACAGGATAAGATACTTAAGCTCAAGAAGGAGAAAAACGCAGCTATACTCGCTCACAGCTACCAGGCGCGTGAGATCGTTGAGATCGCTGACTTCACAGGCGACAGCTACAAGCTCAGTGTTGACGCTACCAAGACAGACGCGGAGAATATAATCTTCTGCGGCGTTCACTTCATGGCAGAAACAGCAAAGATGCTCTCTCCGCAGAAGAGAGTCTTCCTTGCCAACAAGGACGCAGGCTGTCCAATGGCTGAACAGATGGACAAGGACCTCATAACGCAGATACACGCTATGGAGCCTGATCGTACGGTTGTGGCATATATAAATACTACAGCCTCACTCAAGACAGTATGTGACGTATGCGTTACATCATCAAGTGCGCTACGCATAGTCAGAGCCCTTGATACAGACAAGATCCTCTTTATCCCCGACTGCAACCTTGGAAGCTGGGTAAAGGATCAGTGTCCTGAAAAAGACATAAAGCTCCTTAACGGAGGATGCCCAACACACGCAGCGCTGACTGTTGCTGAAGTCAAGAAGGCAAAGGAAGAACATCCTGACGCACTCTTCCTCGTACACCCTGAATGTGTACCGGCAGTTGTCGCTCTCGCTGACTACGCCGGCTCCACAAGCGGAATCATGGACTACGCAAAAAAGTCAGACGCCAAGGAATTCATCATCGGAACCGAGACCTCAATTGCTGAGCATCTCCAGTATGAATGTCCCGAAAAGAAATTCTATCCGGTAACGAAAAATATCGTGTGCCGTAACATGAAGCTTACAACACTTCCTGATGTTTACAATACACTTCTAGGTATGAATAACGGCGAAGCATTCGAGATACTTATGAGTGACGAGCTCATCTCAGATGCAAGAAAATGCATCGATGAGATGATAAGACTCGGAGGCTGATATGACAAAGCTTATAGAAAAGCTGCTCAGCACTTCCGATCTTACAGACAACGAACTCAGGATACTCATCGAGACAGATGACAAAGAAGCCGCAGAACTTCTTCGTATCCGAGCTGATGAAACACGTCAGCTGCACTACGGAAAAAAAGTATTCCTCAGAGGCCTTATAGAAGTCTCCAGCTACTGCAGAAATGACTGCCTGTACTGCGGCATCCGGCGCAGCAACAGGGAAGCAGAACGCTACCGTCTCACACGCGATCAGATAATGCTCTGCGCTGAAAACGGGTATGAACTCGGTTTCCGCACATTCGTTATGCAGGGCGGCGAGGACAGTTCATTTACAGATGACTTCATGTGTGATGTGATCTCTGAACTGAGAAAAAGATATCCTGACTGTGCGATAACGCTTTCACTCGGTGAAAGAAGCTATGAAAGCTACAAGCGCATGAAGGAAGCTGGTGCTGACCGCTACCTTCTTCGTCACGAAGCGGCAGATGAAGAGCTTTACAGAAGCCTTCACCCTTCAGAAATGAGCCTTGCTCACCGAAAGCAGTGCCTCTATGATCTCCGATCTCTCGGCTATCAGGTCGGAGCCGGATTCATGGTAGGAGCGCCGGGGCAGACAACAGATCACCTGATCGCAGATCTCCGCTTTCTTCAGGACCTGAAGCCTCAGATGATAGGCATAGGACCTTTTGTGCCACACCACTGCACACCTTTCGCAGAGGAAAAAGGCGGAACGCTTGAGCTTACACTGAGACTTCTCGGAATACTTAGGCTCATGTTCCCGAAGGTACTTCTTCCTGCTACAACAGCACTCGGAACTATCGCTCCGAACGGACGTGAACTCGGACTGCAGACCGGGTGCAATGTCGTTATGCCGAATCTCTCTCCCGTAAATGTCCGGAAGAAATATGAGCTCTATGATAACAAGATATGTACAGGCGAGGAGGCCGCAGAATGCCGCACCTGCCTGCAAAGACGAATAGAAGCCGCCGGCTATGAAGTAGCCATTGAGCGCGGCGACTGTATCAATTGACATAAGGAGACAAGAATAATATGCGAGTAAGATTCCATCTCCCCGATTTCTCGGGACGCTATCATCTGAATCTCATGTTCGCGGAAATGCTCAAGAACAAACCTGAGTTTTTCCGTGAGGGAGTTGAGATCGCATCATTTTACGGTGTATTCCCGCCATCGATCTGGAACGGCGGACGCACACAGGGCGGTGTATGCGACAGCGCATACGTAAAGGAAGTCCTCAAGGCGTTCAACAGCCGTGGAATACCGCTCAGATTTACATTCACGAATCCAGCGCTTGAGAAAAAGCATCTCTCAGATCCGTTCTGCAATATGGTAATGAATGTTGCAAACAACGGACTCAATGAAGCTATTGTATTTTCTCCCCTGCTCGAGGATTATATCCGCAAGAACTATCCTAAATACAAGCTCACAAGCTCAACATGCAAACGCATCACTGATCCTGTAAAGCTTGAGGAAGAACTCGGAAAGGATTACAGTATCGTAGTTGTGGACTATGATTTCAATAACAACTTCGATGTGCTCTCAAAGCTGCCTCGCAAGGAAGACTGCGAACTTCTTGTAAACGCGTGCTGTGAGCCAGGATGCCCCCGCCGCTCCGCACACTACCACTGCATCGGCGAACAGCAGATAGCATACAACGAACACATAAAGAAGCATCCCGGAATGCCTTTCAATCCAGATAAATATGACCCTCAGCACTTCCGTGACTGTCCTTACTCACAGAGAGGACTTTTTGAGATCCGAAACCTTCGTACTCATATCTCTCCTGATGATATCTGGGAGAAATATGTTCCCATGGGATTCGAGCAGTTCAAGATCGAGGGACGTACAGCAAGCGCACTCAATATCCTTGAGACATACATGTACTATATGGCAAAACCGGAATGCCGCGACGAAGCACGCTTTACACTGCTCAAGGCACTTGAGAACAGCGGCGCTCTCACATACAGATAAGGAGCAACCATGAAAGCACGTTTTCATCTTCCTGATTTCAGCAAGCACTACGGTTTCAATATGATCTTCGCGGAAATGCTCAGGCTCTTTCCTGACTACTTCCGCGAAGGCGTTGAGATAGCCTCAGTATACGGAACTTTTCCGCCCGCCATCTGGAACGGCGGACGCTTCCAGTACGGGATCTGCGACAAGAATTTCATAAAGACAGTAATAAAGTCATTCAACGACCGCGGGATACCGCTCCGCTTCACTTTCACAAACCCTCTCATTGAAAAGAAGCATCTCTCAGATGACTACTGCAATATGATAATGCACCTAGCTGACAACGGCATGAATGAGGTCATCGTCGCTTCGCCGATACTTGAAGAATATATACGTACAAACTATCCGAACTACAAGATAACAAGCTCAACCTGCAAGCGCATAACCGATCCTGACAAACTCTATGAAGAGATCGGGAAGGATTATCATATTGTCGTAATAGACTATGATCTGAACAACAACTTTGAAGCACTTGAAAAAATACAGGACAAGAAGAAATGTGAGCTTCTTGTAAACGCGTGCTGCAATCCGCAGTGCAAACTCCGTTCCGAGCATTACCGTGTGATCGGAGCAGAACAGTTTGCGTACGCTGAGCACATAAAGAAGCACCCTAATACCGACTTTGACTTCACCAAGCTCCCGAAGTACGCTGAGTATCAGAATGAAGCGATTTTCGGATGCAGATGCATGGATCGTACAATCTTCGAAAGCAGTAAGCTGAGCAGTCATATTTCTCCTGACGCGATCTGGGACAAGTATATACCGATGGGATTTGAACAGTTCAAGATAGAAGGAAGAACTATAGACCTGTTCAATCTGATGGAACACTACATGTATTATATGGTGAAGCCGGAATGCAGGGATGAAGCTCGTCTTCGTCTGTATATCCAGCTTGCAAAACGCGGAATTATAAAGACATCATTCTGAAACGGCAGATATATCAGAAGCGACTAGGCACCGCTTCTAAAAAATATTTAGATCGAAAAGGAGTTTTATTATGAAGACAGCACCAATTTTCAGCGACAACATGGTGCTCCAGCGTCACAGCAATATCCGGATATTCGGTACATGTTCAGGCAGCGAAAGGCGCATAACCGTAAGCATACCTGAGCTGCACGCCAGTGCGGAAGCTGTGATCAGCGGAAACAGATGGGAAGCTATCCTTCCCGCTCTTCCGGAATGTGATGACTGCTCTCTCGTTATCACATGCGGAGCTATCCAGAAAGTTTTCAGCAACGTAGCAGTCGGCGAAGTTTGGCTCGCCGGCGGTCAGTCCAACATGGAGTATGAGATCCGCAATGACAAGAACGGAGCTGCTGAACTTAAGAACTGCTCTCGTGAGAATGTCCGCTATTATTACACCCCGAAATGCTCAATGCTCGGAGATGAGCACTCAGCTGCTGAGGCTGCGTCACGCTGGGAAACAGCATCAGAAACCAACTCTGTCGCATGGTCAGCAGTAGGCTGGTATTTCGCAAAGGAACTAAGCCGTAAGCTTGGCTGTATTGTTGGTATCATAGGATGCAACTGGGGCGGAACATCCGCTTCCGCGTGGGTACCGCGTGAAGTATTGGAAAACAACGCAAAGCTTCGTCCATACATAGATGATTATGACAAGGCTATCACAGGAAAAACCGATGAGCAGATGATATCGGATTATGATGAATACACCGCTTATCAGGATGAATGGCATAAGCGGGCAAACGCGATATGGGCAGAGGACCCTGATATACCGTGGGCAGACCTGCAGGCAAAAGCGGGTGAAAACCGCTATCCAGGTCCTATGGGTATAAAGAATCCAATGCGTCCATGCGGCCTGTATGAGACAATGGTAAGCCGGGTGTGCCCATATACGATCAAGGGCGTTCTGTGGTATCAGGGAGAATCGGACGATAACCGTCCGGGAACATATTATGACCTTATGTCTGATCTCATACACTGCTGGCGTGATAAGTGGCACAATGATGAAATGGCATTTCTCATAGTGCAGCTCCCTATGTTCCGGTACCGCGAGGATCCTGATTTCAAGCACTGGGCATATATCCGTGAGGCTCAGATGAAGCTTTTCAGGACCATAAAGAATACCGGTCTTGCCGTAGCTCTTGACTGCGGAGAATTCAACAACATACATCCGGTCGATAAATCAGTAGTTGGACATCGTCTATATCTTCAGGCCATGAGCGAAGTATATATGCTCATGGACAGATCTGAAACAACGGCACCTATGTTTGAATCCTTTGAAGTTCGACATGGTGATACCATGATAGTATACCTTCAGAATCCGAGCGGTGGCCTGTCTGGCGGAGATGACCATCTCGAAGGCTTTGAACTCGCCGGAGCTGACGGAGTATACTATCCGGCTGACTCAGTTGAGATCATCGGTGGTTCTCAGATAAATATCAGATGCAGCCAAGTTAAGCATCCTGTCAATGTCCGTTTCAAATGGACAAACTACGCTTCTGTAGGGCTCTTCAGTGCAGGCACTCACGGCATTCCAGTAGCGCCGTTCAGAACTGATGATTTCCCGAAAGATACTTCAACATTAATTAATCAGCTGTGATCAGAACGGCTAAGATATTCTGTATCAAACAGGGTATATTCTTTGATAATACTTCAAAGGAATATACAGATGAAGAGATTTCTTGCTGTATTTGTGACCCTCTGTATGCTTTCATTTGCCTGCTGTCAGAAACAATAGTTTTTCTGACAGCAGGTTCTTTTAAGTTAAATAATAAAAATATCTAAATCGAGTGAGTGATTTCGCTTCCTGAACACTCTAATATATGAAAGATTATTTCAGCCATCGAAAAATGGTTAATTCTTAGATCCGCACAATTTTTTCTGGAAATATTCTATTGATTTTTTTATTGTGTATCATTATAATGGTATTATAGCAAGTTGTATACAGAGGTGAGATGATATATCATGGACTATACTATAAGCATTACAAACAAATGCAACCTGAAATGCAGCTATTGCTATGAAAGGCACCTTAATACAGAATACGGCTCAATAAGTGACGAAACCAGAGAAAAGATATCCGATTTCATTATAAACCGTAATGACGCGGATACAGTATATCTTTTTGGCGGTGAACCTCTCCTCTATAAGGACATCGTAAAATACTACTGCGAAAAGATCAAGGCTAACCGTTTCGTCATCACAACCAATGGTACTCTTCTGGACGAAGAGTTTATCAAATGGTGCGCTGAGAGGAAAAACATAATCATCAATATGTCTCACGACGGTATCAAATGTACTGAACGCGGAGTCGATACCTCATTACTTGATTCTAACCTGAAAATACTGCTCAAATACCAGCCAAGGACTCTTGTGCAACTGGTATACACTGAACAGACCCTTCCTGATCTGTATGATAATGTCTTATATCTGAAAAATCTGGGGGTTAAAAAAGTATCCGCAGTAATGGATTCTTTCCTTGTAACTGATGATCCTGACCGGTTAGGTGATATTCTTAGAGAACAATGGCGCAAGATCGCTGAGATACCAAATCTGTTCGTATTTGAACTTGAAACCAAAAAGAATGCTATCAGAAAAAAGGAAACGCACTTGTGCGAGATATGCAGAAAGAAGATATTCATAAACTGGGATGGGAACTTCTACCCATGCGTACAGTTCCAGAATCTGACAGAATATCGCTGCGGTGATATTTTTGTTGGTATCAGAGCTGACAAGGCAAGAGAAAATCATCCCGATTATTCAGCTCGCTCAGAACGTTGCAGCGGATGCGAGATAGCAGAATATTGTCGTAACTCCTGCGCCTGCAGGAAAATGGCAACAACAGGCACACTTAAAGACATTTCGGAAGCCGCTTGTATGGAAGAACAAGTGCAAATTCTAACTGCACTCGAAATAATAACTAGAGAAAATGGAGGTATGAAAGGATGAGAAAATTCACAAAAGAAATTGCAGCACTGTTAGCCACTGCCGCAGTCAGTGCTTCTGCCGGTGCCGCAAACGCTTCCTCTGCAGAGGAACAGGTCCGTACAGCTGGTGTTGCAATTAATCCTGATGCAATAACAGAACCAGTTACTACTGCTCTTGACCGCTCGGAATTTGAAGAGGCTACAGTTCTGGAAGGCACATTCGAGGCTACGACTACGACAACAACAGGCACATATTTAATGGGGACTCAGGTCAACACGACCACAACTACTACGACTACTGCATTTGAGGAAACTCTAACAGAAGGAACATGCGTTGATACAACAACAACTATGGTAGGCACGACAACAGCTACACCTCTCATTGGTGATATAATCGAATCAACAACTGAATGGGAAGTTACACGTACAGAAGGAAGTACTATGTATGCTGTCACAACGCCGCCGCCATATGGAGATGCTAACGGAGATTTAAAGCTCTCTGTTTCTGACTCTGTTGCGATATTGCAGTACATCGCAAACAAAGACCAATACCCGATTCGCAGTGGGCAGAGCAACGCAGACTGCTATGAGCCCGGAAGCGGCATCACAGCCATGGACGCACTGACTGTCCTGCAGGTAGATGCAGGAGTCCTCAGCCAGGATGATCTTCCCGTTTATCCTGATGTTCCTTCCGAAGAATAATCTACGATCTTATAACTGCGAATTCATATCAGAAAAGTACAAAACAGCTGGCCTGAAAATATTAAGTTGTTTTCATTTCAGTGTCTCATATAAGTATATCTATCGGCGCGGACGCAGCTGTCCGCGCCTTTCATTTTTCCTGATATCATTCTGTATCTGTTGACTGCGTATCCTTTAAAATACAGGAGAAAAACCATGAAAAAAATCATATCAACGCTCGTGATACTATCATTGCTCACATTCTCAGGCTGCGGAAAGGATTCTAAGAATCAATCTGATCAGTCCTCAACAATTGCATCGACGTCTTCAGGCTATTCTGAAGATGAGATGGAAGAAGAGATCAAATGGTATCTTGATAACATGAACAACTGCAATACACAACTTCTCCCTATTCCGGATGAATGCAATGAAATACCGTCCGACTGGGAAGAATTCACATTTCCTAACGGAGTAACATTCAAAGGCCCGTCAGAACTTAGGGAGATCGGAACATCAAAAGTATTTGTTACATTCGCTGATGCCGAAGAAAAAGATGAAAGGAACATTTCAGTAATCAAATTCGGTGAAATTGACTGGTCTGAAAACAAATCTGATGAAATAGATGATGATACCGCTAAGGTCTTGTCCGTACTAAGCGACAGGCTGAATGTACCATATGATTACATCGCGGGCGATGGTGCGCCTGCATTTGAAAAACTCGGATACACAATAAATACCCGCTACGAATTATGTACTGCTTTGCTTTCTATTACAGAAAAAGATCTTGAAAGCACGGATAACGAAACAGCAAATACTATTCGCTACCAGCGTGCTATGGTCTACGGATTCTACGGAAACGAAGCATATATCTCTGAAAAAGAAAACTCTCATGTATTTCTCCATAAATACGGACAGGACAAATACTTAGTCAGTGTCATGCCATCAGAGAACTATGAATATACATTTTTCGTTCAGAATTCAGACCTGAAAACAGCACTGAAAATTGCATCAACATTTGATTTTGAAAAGGCAGCGCTTTCTGATTAAAAACATCAGGCTTAATATATGAAAAGAGGTTGACAATAGATATGAGCTCAAAGGAATTTGATATTAATCTGCATGGAATCAAATTGCAATTTTTATTCTTTTCCAAAGAATATATTGAAGATACTCTTAAATCTCAAAACATTGAATACGAAATAATCAAACTAGATTCCAAACCCCGAGGCGCTCTAAAAATAATAGCTGAGGATTTAAAATGTGATAAAACAAATCATTTTTTCTCATACATCAGATTCTTCGAATACGATAAAGTTGAATATGGTTTGGTCGGAGGGAAGACTTCATATTATAATCCAGATGTGTTCCCAGGAAAAGAAAAAGAAAACGAAAATAGGTACGCTCGCCTTATTTTGAAGAAAATATACCCTAAAAAAGAACCTGAAAAAAGATGGAGCAATAATATCCTGATTATCAAAGGAATAAGAAACCGGAATAATAAAAAAATACCAATTAATGATAATAATGGTGCTCTATTCATGGAATGCTATCTGCAACGACGGTTTAACTTGTTTGACAGCTGAAAAAGTTCTAAAATTTAGAGAAGATAATCCTCTTGAAATCGCACTGGATTTGATGTACAATATAAAAACGGTTTGCGCCTTATTATCAACAAAGGAGATTACAGTTATGAACACTGTCGATAGCAACAGAAGAAACATCCCAGCCGGCATCCAAGATTTTGAAAAACTGAGAGATATAAATGCTGTTTATGTTGATAAAACTGAATATGTATACAAGCTTGCAAAGACCAGTGTTCCATTTTTTTGAGTCGCCCGCGACGTTTCGGAAAAAGTCTTCTATTGTCAACATTCCGTGCATATTGGGAAGGAAAGAACTGTTCAAAGGGCTCTGGAATTGATGTTTTTCATTAAGGCATTACATCATTAAAGGTGAACTCGATAAAATCAAAAATGTCCTTGTCGCTCTTTTTGCTAGAATAACATACACTACAAAAGATGATCCGTTTGAACATTACTTTCAAACCGTGATTTACCTTGTTTTCACACTACTCGGGCAATTTGCGGAATGTGAAATGCATACCTATTCAGGTAGAATAGACTGTAAAGTTGGAACAGACAAAAATATATCTTTTCGAATTCAAACGCGATAAAACAGCAGAAGAAGCTTTAAAGCAGATTAATGAAAAAAGCTATTCGCTCCCATTTGTTGCAGACAATAGAAAAGTATATAAAATTGGAGTATCATTTGACACTGAAAAGCGCTCATTATCTGATTGGATGGTCGTTGAAGACTAGAAGGATTCCAAATGAACGCTCACTAAAAGCCACCATCGGCACTTGACAAATCCGTCTGAGATGTATATAATATAAAAGTATAACAAAGGCGTAGCAGTCAGAGTACCTTTTTCACAGTCTTTCAGAGAGCGGACGGTAGGTGTGAGTCCAGCAGGCAGAAAAAGCGAAGTGCGGCTGTCAGCTCTGGCGGGGAATCAAGTATCCGTCAGCGTATCCCGCGTTAAGGGATAAGAGTTATAAAACGGAGTGGAACCGCGTAATCACGCCTCCTGTGTATTTTCACAGGAGGTTTTTGCATATCTGCAACATATCTAAGGAGGAACATTATGCAGCTATATAATTCCCTCTCTCACAAAAAAGAGGAATTCATACCACGCGAAGCAGGAAAAGTGAGCATGTACACCTGCGGACCTACGGTATATCATTATGCGCACATTGGTAACCTGAGAAGCTATATAATGGAGGACATTCTTGAAAAATACCTCCGCTTCACAGGCCTCGACGTAAAGCGTGTCATGAATATCACTGACGTAGGGCACCTCACCAGCGACGGTGATACAGGTGACGACAAGATGCTCAAGGGCGCCAAGCGTGAACACAAGACAGTAATGGAGATAGCCAAGTTCTATACCGACGCTTTCTTTGCTGACTGCGCTAAACTCAACATCAAGACTCCTGATGTAGTAGTTCCGGCAACTACATACATTGACGAGTTCATCCGCGTTATTTCATCCCTTATGGAAAAGGGATATGCTTATGAAGCCGGCGGAAACATCTACTTTGATACCTCAAAACTTGAAAAGTACTATGTATTCAATGACTTCAAGGAAGAAGACCTTGCTGTAGGCGTACGTGAGGGCGTTGAAGAAGATGGCAACAAGCGCAACAAAGCTGACTTCGTTCTCTGGTTCACAAAATCAAAGTTTGATGATCAGGAACTAAAATGGGACAGTCCCTGGGGCGTTGGTTACCCAGGCTGGCACATTGAGTGCTCTTGCATAAGCATGAAAAATCTCGGTGAATACCTTGATATTCACTGCGGCGGTATCGATAATGCTTTCCCGCATCACACAAACGAGATAGCACAGTCCGAAGCATACCTCGGCCATAAGTGGTGCAACTACTGGTTCCACGTTCTTCACCTCAATACCAACAGCGGAAAGATGAGTAAATCAAGTGGAGAGTTCCTGACAGTTTCTCTCCTTGAAGAAAAGGGATATGATCCTATCATTTACCGTTTCTTCTGCCTGCAGTCACACTACCGCAAGTCACTTGTGTTCTCATGGGATAACCTTGACAATGCCAAGGTAACATTTGAAAAGCTTATCGCTAAGATAGCTCCTCTAACCGCTGACAAAACAGGTGATATCGACAAGGCTGAATATGGCCGTCTTATGCAGAGCTTCCATGAAGCCCTTGGAAATGATATAAATACCGCTATGGGTATTACTGTTATCTATGATGTACTAAAATCAGCAACAAACAACGCTACAAAGCTTGCGCTTATCAGTGAATTTGACAAGGTACTCGGCCTTGACCTGATTAAGAAGGCTGAGAAGAAAGCTTCTTCAGCTGAAAGTGATGATTCTGATATTCCTGCCGAGGTAATGGAACTTGTAGAGCAGCGTAAGGCTGCACGCAAGGAAAAGAACTTCGCTCTGGCTGACGAGATCAGAGACAAGATTACTGCGTTAGGCTACGAGATCAAGGAAACGAGAGAAGGCACACAGATAACAAAGAAGTAAAAGTGATGTCAAAGATAGCAACAGGGAAATACACCATAGCAAAACTCATCACAGTTTTTCTCTGCATTTATGCATCACTGAACTGTTCACAATTTCCACGATGCTACTCAGGTTATTTTTACAATAATCGGATTCAACAAAGAAACCAAGTACGTTGGAACTGTATAATTTTTTATCAGCGCAGATCCATTTATAGTTCTTACAGCCTGGAGACGTTACTGAACTGTCACTTCCCGGCTATAAGATAAATCATTCACACACAAAATTAAAAAACAAAAAAACGGAGGAAATGAAAAATGAACTCAAACGAAGGAATGGCAGTACTCGCAGGACTCGGTATTTTTATCGTACTCATGATCGGAATAGCATTAATCATCGGCCTTATTATTCTGATAATCACTCTTGTCGGTATGTGGAAGCTTTTCGAAAAAGCAGGCGAACCAGGCTGGAAGGCTATCATACCGATATATAATACAATCGTAATGTCACAGATCGCTACAGGAAGTTACAAACTCGGAGTCGCATACTTAATAGCAACAGCTGCACAAGCAGCATGTAATACTTTTGCTCAAATACTCACTTCAATCGCAACAGCAAGTGACAGCAGCGCATTGGCTGCTCTCAGCATTGTAAGTCTCCCCTTCTCATTATTATCTATAGTTGGTAGTTTGGCAATGGCTGTTTTTGCAGGATATCTTCACTACATATTCACACAGTCATATGGCAAGGAAACGATATGGTGCGTTCTTTCCATATTCTTCTTCCCGATTATCGGTATCATCCTTGCATTTGACAAGAATACAGTTTACGTAGGACCTCAGAAGCCACTTAAATACTTCGAATAATTGAAATACGTCTAATCGCGTGCTTGACATTTTCACGTCAATGATGTAAAATAATAGCAATGACAATTTTTACCGAAAGAGGTACTTAAAATGCTTAAAAACAACGAAAAAGTAATGGATAAAATCGTTGACCTTTGTAAATCCAAGGGCTTTGTTTACCCTGGTTCAGAGATCTACGGCGGTCTCGCAAACACTTGGGACTACGGCCCTCTTGGTGTTGAACTCAAGAAGAACATCAAGAATGCATGGATGAAGAAGTTTGTCCAGGAGAACAAGTACAATGTAGGTCTTGACTCCGCTATACTTATGAACCCTCAGACATGGGTAGCTTCCGGTCATATCGGCGGCTTCTCAGATCCTCTTATGGACTGTAAGGAATGTAAGACACGTCACCGTGCTGACAACCTCATCGAGGACTTCGACGGCACAAACGTTGCAGGCTGGTCAAACGAGCAGATGATGGACTACATAAAGGAAAAGAATATTGTCTGCCCTAACTGCGGAAAGCAGAATTTCACTGATATCCGTCAGTTCAACCTCATGTTCAAGACATTCCAGGGCGTTACTGAAGACAGCAAGAGCGAAATTTATCTCCGTCCTGAGACTGCACAGGGTATATTTGTAAACTTTGCTAATATCCAGAGAACAAGCCGTAAAAAGGTACCTTTCGGTGTTGCACAGGTAGGTAAGTCATTCCGTAACGAGATCACCCCCGGTAACTTCATATTCCGTGTTCGTGAGTTCGAGCAGATGGAGCTTGAGTTCTTCTGCAAGCCCGGCACTGACCTTGAGTGGTTTGACTACTGGAGAAGCTACTGCAAGAACTTCCTCCTGAGCCTTGGCCTCAAAGAGGAGAATATCCGTCTTCGTGACCACTCACCTGAAGAGCTCTGCTTCTATTCAAAGGCTACTACTGACTTTGAGTACCTCTTCCCATTCGGCTGGGGTGAACTCTGGGGAGTTGCTGACCGTACAGACTATGATCTTACTCAGCACATCAATACAAGCGGAAAGTCACTTGAATATTTTGATCCTGAGACAAATGAGAAATACATTCCATATGTTATCGAGCCTTCACTCGGTGTAGAGAGACTCTTCCTCTCAGTTGTTACCGAGGCTTATGATGAGGAAGAACTCATCTCAACTGATAAGGACGGCAATGAGAAGAAGGATGTTCGTACAGTTATGCACTTCCATCCAGCTCTCGCTCCTTTCAAGTGTGCTGTTCTCCCGCTCGTCAAGAAGCTCGCTCCAAAGGCTGAAGAGATCTACGAGATGCTCTCAAAGAAGTTCATGGTTGATTACGACGAGGCAGGTACAATCGGTAAGAGATACCGCCGTGAGGACGAGATCGGTACTCCTTTCTGCATCACAGTTGACTTCGATACAATCGAAAAGGATAACTGTGTAACAGTCCGTGACCGTGACACAATGCAGCAGGAGCGTATATCTATTGACGACCTTGTTTCATTCCTCGAATCAAAGATGGAATTCTAAAAACAAACAGACGGCGGACAGCTCAGCTGTCCGCTTTTTTTCAAAGGATGACAGAAAAAATGGAAAACAAAAATGAAAACGCTGCCAAAGTCATAGGCGGTATCGTTTTAGGCATCAGTATTTTCTCATTAATGGCGTTTATCGCTCTTATTATATTTATACTTCTTGCATTCAGATCATGCAACGCTGATAATAACGGCAGGAAAGCGTATACTTCAAACTACATCGAAGACTATCTCGAATCGTGCTATAATACTGACTTCACGCTTGTAAGCCAGGAAGAAAGCACGGTAGAAGACAAACGCGAAACACAATATATCTATCGCGATACGAACGGTGTTGAATGCACAGTTGTTCAGAAGCTAAGCTACGGAACTTTTACCAAATACTGGTTTGCAACTGATAACTACTCCGCAGCAAAAATGTTCGCAGACCCCAAAGTTGTCGAAGCACTCAACGACTCCGGATACGAATATGTTTTTGTATCCAACCCTGATTCTTCATATGCGCTTGACAAGGGACCATATCTCTGTAAAATGACTGCCCGTTCATATGAAGACGTCTCAGAGATTGCAGAGCTGCTCTATAATGTCGCTGGCGACTATTTCCTGGAACAGCCTGATAACTCCAAGAGATTCGGCACAAAAAGCGACTACTTCTCTCACCAGGCTCCCAGCTTTACTGTGTGTACTCCATCCGGAGAATCGACCTCATTTCTGAATGTTCCTTTCACACAAAAAGGTTCGCTCCCGTATCAGTCCACATCGAAGCAGGATTATATCAAAAAATGTAAGGAATACTACGTCGGCTGGGCCGAGAAGGAAGAAAATAACGAGGTCCTGCCGGATTCAGCGTTTGATGACATAAAACGTTCTTCATATGCGGTCTACTGCAATGGCAAGCCAATTGAAGGAATGACTTTAGATCTTTACTCCACAATAACAAATGACTACATTGTCACACAGAAAGACTGCTTTACACGGAACGGCAATGATATTACATACTGCCCGCTTATGGAAATACTTGCAGAAATCGCCAATATGTCTGTAGTTCCAGTCGGTGATGATGAACTTGATTTCTACAGTGAGGATGAAACCGATCCCTCCCCTGTTATGCGTCTTTACGCCATTGAAAGCACAGGCAGCACAAAAAGGATTTATCTTGATAAGGACAGCAATACCTATACATACTCAAACAGAGATCAATACAAGTATGCAAATTACTTCACCCTCACTGTTGACGATATATATGATCTATTCGGCATCCGTACAGAATTTGACAACAAGAACTCTATCGCTGAGCTGATACCGCCTGAAAATCTTAAGGAGGAATAAAAATGTTTAAAGCAAGATATCTGCTTTCAGCCGCACTTGCTCCCGCTGTGCTGCTGTTCTTCTACATCCGGAAAAAGGATAAGATAGAACCAGAACCGATGAAGATGCTGCTTCAGCTCGTAGGCCTCGGCGTACTCTCAATAGTCCCCGCAGTAGTACTTGAACTGTTATTACCTATCCCTTTTGCATATTTATTTGGTACTGATAGCATCATATACAAATTCATTGACTGTTTCTTCGTTATAGCTGTTGCTGAAGAAGGCTGTAAGTTTATTATGCTCCTGATACGGACATGGAAGTCCAAAGAATTCAATTATACATATGATGCGGTAGTATACGCAGTATCTGTATCACTTGGATTTGCCGCACTTGAAAATATCCTTTATGTATTTGACGGCGGATTCCTCACTGCTCTTCTTCGGGCGCTGACATCAGTTCCGGCACATACGATTTTCGCGGTATACATGGGATACTACTACGGAGTTGCCAAGAAAGCTTCATGCTCAAGGAAAACCGCTCTCACGATAGCAAGCTTTGCTATATCCATAATACTTCCGATTCTGATACATGGTTTCTACGACTTCTGCCTGATGAGCGAAAGCCTGATACTTATAATCGTTTTCCTGATGTTCGATATAGTGATCACTATTCTTGCATTTCTGACTGTCAACAGGCTCTCACGAGATGATTCACCAATTACTGAATCTACATATACCATGGTATAGACTTATATATTTGACTTTAGTCCCATAATATATTTTTTATCAATCTGCACGGAAACACATTTTTCAGTTGTTTTATATATTGTAAAGCAACTCAATGCCCGTGCCATATAGGCAAACCGTAAACAGGAGTATGGGTAATGGTACATACTCCTGTTTTTCAGTTAATATGCATCTTTTCAGGGAATAGGAGTTTATTATGGATAAAAGATTACTTAGTGCGGCTCTTGCAAGCCTTCTCTGTCTTCCTCTCGCAGGATGCGGAAGTAATAATTCTGAAGACGAAAGTATAATCAAGCCGCCTCCGGTCGCTACTATCGAGCAGACAACAACTACAACTTCCACTACAACGACGACGATAACTACTACAACCACAACAACGACTACAACCACTACGGCTACAACGACTTCAGCAACAACTACAAAAGCAACTTCACAGCCCATACGTGATCCTTCAGAAACTGATCCACCATTCGGAGATCTGCACGGCGCATATATCTGCATCAGCTGTATTGAAACATATCCCTCTGTGTATGTTCTTACACAGGATGAAGTATCAGAATTAGCTGATTACTTCAATACATCGACATGGACAGAAAAATCATGGGATGATTATATTCCTCCGACAGGCGGCAACATGAACAGCAGGACATATTTTATTTATAAAGACGGTCGTTACTTTTCATTGACTGATCTGACCAGTATATATTATGCTGATGGTGTCAGAAGATGGTTCTCGTATGTACCAAAGGGCGACGATAAACGCATCAGAGCATATGATTTCCTGACTCCCGGTGATACATCCAGAGTTGTAGGCACTCATATAAATGAGTATTATAACTCTCCCGATAAAGAATTCACTGATCAGGAATACTGGGACCTTGTATGGAATGATGTTCTTCCCTGGATAGAAGAACACGACAAATAATTAGCTTTAGCATATAAGGAGTGCATATGAAAAAACAACTCTCGTTCATCACGGCTCTCACATGCCTTATCTGCACGGCTCTCTCAGGCTGCGGGAAAGAATACTCAGAAGATGAAAGTATAGTAAAGCCACCACCGGTCACTACTATCACACAGACAACGACCTTAATAACGACTTCAACTATACCAACTACAACAAAAGCAACCACTACAACGACCTCTACAACTACTACAACCGCAACGACTACAGCAATAACTACCGCAACAACTACAGAAGCTGCCGAACAACCTATACGTGATCCTGAGGATACATCACCTCCTTTCGGAGATCTGACAGGAGCTTACGTATGCGTTGGTGGAACGGCCTTCTTTCCGTCTGTATATGTTCTTACAGAAGAAGAGGTCTGTCAGCTGGCAAATGGTTTCAACTCCATGGACTGGACAGAAATACCTAAAAGCAAGTATGTCGGACCTACACCCGGGCCAAGCGATATTGAATACTATATCTATAAGGATGGAAAATTCAGCGAGCTTGATGATTTTTGTTCAAAGTATATTGAAGATGGTTATTGCCACTATTACAGGAGCACAGTCAAGGAAGATTATAAAAATTCAGATTTTGCAGGTTTATTCACTCTCGTTAGTTATGGAAATAATCGTTCAAGGATGGTTTCTACCCATCTTTCGGATCAGTTCATTCAACCTATAAGAGAATACTCCGATCAGGAACGCTGGGCATTGGTATGGGATGATGTCCTTCCGTTCATAGAAGAAAACGGTGTTTAAGGATCTGAGGAATATATATGAAAAAAAATATTTCATTCATCACAGCACTTGTTCTGACTGTATTCGTTTTCGCATCCTTCATTTCATTTTCAGGATGCGCAGAAAACAGAGAAGCATCAGATGAAAGTATAATCAAACCTTCTCCGGTAACTACGGTTTACATGGAAGAAATAACAACTACCACAACAACTACGACATCTACCACGACCTCTACAACTACCAAGATCACAACAACTACCACCACAGTCTCAACTACATATGTTCCCGTAACAAAGGAACTCTTGATTGACAGTATTCCCGAGGCATCCGTTGAGCCGCAGAATTTTACTGCACCATGCGGCGATATAAGCAACGCATATGTATGTATCTGCGGCGCAGCCATTTATCCTTCAGTATATGTTCTTTCTCCTGAAGAAACAAGAAAATTATCAAACATCATCAACTCATTTGAATGGGAACAATGTGATAAAAAGCCGGTAAGAGTCCGTCCTGAAAGTTCAAGTGATCTTGAATTCTATATCAACAACAACGGAAAATGCAGTCAGCTATCTTCTGAAGGTGATGAATACTATGTAGATAAGGATCCGCAGTATTATACCTACAGACCAACGGGAGAAATGACAATTTCGCTGCATGAAATAGTATCTGATTTCCTTTCACACGGCTCTTCAGACAGAGTCGGAACACATCTATGGGAACAGACTGAAATGGATTATTCAGAGCAAACAAAACAGGACTACTGGGACCTTATCTGGAATGACGTAATTCCGTATATGGAGTCAAAAGGCAACTAATCAGAAGAAGGAATATAATCATGAAAAAGATCATCACATTATTTCTCGCTCTTATTCTTGCTTCATCCACGTTCACATCATGCGGAAATCAAAGCAGCCAAAGTGAACAGGAGCAATTCATAAAACTAATAAACGATATGTATACTGAGTACTTCAATGCCGAATTTGAAAATGAGTGTTCCTATTCTTACCCTGCTGATATCGTAGATCTTATCAAAGAACAAGGAAATCTTAATCTAAACAACCTGGATGAAGAAAAGAAAAAAACAGTGGAACGTGTCAAACTTTGTTCATTCAAACTTGAAGATGTTAAAGTAGTCGAAGAAATGTCTGAATATCAGCTGTTTCTCACTGAAAAATACCTCTCAGAATTATATTATGATTTAAAAAACGATCTCAGTGGCACTGAAGAAACCTTTGATGGATATAACTACGGTTTTAATGGTGAAGAAATGTTATACAACGTCACAAAAGGATATAAACTTACTGCTAATATTAAGATTGGATATTCCCCTGAATACTTCACCAGCGAATCTACTAATGAAGAATATCCTAACAGAAAAACTGAGGATACCACCGAACTGATAAACGTTTTCTACATTGAGGGAGAAGGTTGGAAAGCAGACAGGAGTTATTGTCTAGAAACAGAATTCATCGAACATTCATTAGAAGACACGATTTCTATTATTGCAACAAATTACATCAATAAAGCTTCTCTCCCCATCGAAGATTATTTTATCATCAGCAATGATAAATCTCTGGACTATAATGTACCTGATGCTATTGATCCTGATGAACTTCGAAACAAACTTAAGAAAATAATACAAGGACTCGGAAACACACACTTTTTCATAGTCAGCAACAACAACTGCGTACAATACATTGTTACTTCCGAAAAAGGAGACACGATATTCAAGACCTATGACGGCAGTAGAAACGACAGTGATCCACAATACCTTTATTACAACGCTGATTATAGAAGCATCTCCAAAGAAATAATAAATGATGATGATAAGTATACCTACTCTGATCTGCATGATCTAGCTGTTAAGGCTATTGATTCATACAGATCAAGAAATGATTCTTAACAAAAGCTTTCAGATAATTTGCACATACAAACAGGAAACGATGCCGGAAAACATCTGGCATCGTTTTTCTGAATAAACATATCAGTAACACACTCAACCAATAATAATTAAGATACTGATGAAATTGCTCAAATAATAAAGCGGCTGAAGATATTAGAATCAAATCAAGGCCACTTCATTAATTCATGAATAAAACAAGAAAAAATCTTTGGAACAATTTATGTGGTTGTTCCAAAGATTATTTTAGTAGCGCCTCATAAATAAGTATTAATCCCCGTTGATTAGTGCTTTATTTAACCAATAGGTGTATCCCATTCAAGAATAATACCACGTGATATTTCAGATATTTCAATATCTGTAAAATCCAAAAAGCTCCACTCATTCTCTGGAATATCAAACCAGTATCCATAATCCTCAGAACTTTTCGGATCTTCACCAGATCCTCGCCAAATAGCAATTATGTCATCGTATTCATCCTTTCCGTAGCTATTAGGATAATCAACATACCAATGAGTATAATTGGTACGTTCACCGTTAATAGTATAAACATCTCCATTTTTATCAACAAGGCCACCTGTATAGTACACATCACGTCCACCGTAGAATATGAGATTTTCAACTAGCTTCTGCTCACCTTCACTAGTTATAGTGACAAGGTGGACGTTCGAATCCTTATTCGTAATAACACTCATGAATTTTGAAGAAATAGCGTGATCAAATAATGCATAAAAGTGTCCATCATAGTAAGTCCAAGCTTTAACTTTATCAAGTGCTAATCCGATTTTTTCGTCGCTAGAGCCTCCATCAATATATTCAGCAATGTCCTTGCTCGTGTATATTTTTCCCTCCTCGGGAAGATAATTCTTAGTTTTCTTACCTTCAACTGGTTCCATTTTGATTGTGCTGAGATATTCAACATAATTGGATGTTACCGTAACAGTTTTGGTAAAACTCATCTTGCCTGGCCATTCAAACGTCTCATAGTCTTCAGCTTCTACAGTAAGGTAGTATTTTCCAGCAGGAGGATAGAACTCATAATGTCCATCAATATCAGTAAAGGTCGTATATTTCTCCTCAGTTTCCTTATTCTGTATTGTAACCTTTGCATTTTTAATCTTTATCGGTACTTCTTTATAATCTTCTTCACTAGGCTGATCGAGGAGTTTAGTCTTCTTGGGAACTTTTTCCTTTTCATATTTGTCCTCAACAAATCCGAACAGACATCCTGTATCCTTTTCCATAAGCTCATAGGAACGCTCTATACCAAGAGCAACTCCAACACAACGCTCCGCATCGACTATTTCCAGTGATGTGTTTCGCTCATTGGTATTGTTAACAATAATCTCCTTGACCTCAGCTCCAGTCAGTGAATTATTCGCACTCCATATCATTGCTGCTACTCCTGCAACGTGCGGAGCCGCCATCGAAGTACCGTCCCAGTCCTCATTATCATACTTATTTCCCGGAATTGTTGAGTAAATATTTTCACCTGGTGCATATATATCAGTACGCTCTCCAGCATTTGAAAAACTTGAGATGTTCAGATTTTCATCAAGAGCGCCAACAACTATTATCCGATCATATACACTTGGAAACAAAGTCCCATCGATCATATTTAACCACGAAGAATACTTAGACTCAAGCTTAATAGATTCAGATGAATCATTCCCCGCTGCCGAAACGAGAACGAAGTCATAGCCATTTCTTATTAGTCTGCTAAAAAATTCACCTAAATATATTGACCTCTCAACTAAATATGTGTGTGACTCCGGATTGTTCCAAAATGCTTCAAGCCCTGCATAATCGAATCCTACCAGTTTACCATCATCATTATAAATTCCAAAATCATTTGGCCTGTAATTGAAACCTAGACTTTGGTTTATAACCCTAACATTTCTGACAATCAATTCAGCAAAAGCAACCTTTTCGGACATAGCACAGATGAAAAAGCTACCATTTTCTGAATAATGTAGGATGCCACTGTTAGATACTCCGTAAAGATTTCCGTTTCCATAAGGATATACTCCACAAATGCCGACATTAGTATCAGTACTTGCAGCAAAAGTGCCACTTACATGTGTACCATGGGCTCTGCCATCGCTATTATTGGATCTTATCCTGTTTACTCCGTTTTCATAATAATACCCTGCAAAACCAAGATCCTCATGATCCGGATCGAATCCACAATCATGAATTCCAACCTTTATCGGATTGACATCATTGGCGTTGGCTAGCAGATTCCAAGCTCCGACAGTATTTATCGCCTCAAATCCCCAGCTGTATCCAACTATATCATTATAATTTTCAAGGTCATCATCCCACTCGTTTCCGAAGCAAAAATCGCCAATTTTCTTAGAACACGACGATACAGTAGCAATATAGTTAGGATAAGCCTCAGCGACTATCTCTTCCAACGCAAGCTGATCAACTATCAAATCAAGCTCATCAGGGATAGTCACTAGCCTTAACTGATAGTCTCCTGTCGCCTCTATCTCGCCAACTATCTCTGCTTTGAAAGAATCGGCAAGTTCTACAACCTGATCACGTGATACCCCATCATTAACTACAATGAGCACTTCGTTATCTATGTACCCTGAAGTACTTCTTTCTTCATCAATCACAATATGTTCTTCAGCAATAGGAGCGTAATAAATTTTCCCAAAATCAGTATTTCCATTTGGATCAGTCATATCAACCCTTGGCGTTGGATGAAGCATCTTTTTATATCTGCCACCCTTATAGTATTTAGAATACATAATACCATCAAGCGTTCCAATTAAGAGTGCAATCGCAGTAAGTATGGAAAACACTAATGGATACAATGATTTTTCCTTTTTGGCCATAAAAATACCTCCTTCAAAAGGATTTAATAGCAATATTATAACAGATTATATCAAAAAAATCAATTAAATAATATGATTGACAATAAGAAAGATTCTAAACGGCTCTGATTCTTTCAGAAGTTTCCTCATTACACAAACTGAGTTTTTCAGCGTACTCTTCATCTCTTTTTGATGAAATGATATAAGCACTAAAAAATCTTCGAGGAAATGTCTTCCTCGAAGATGAATCTTAAATATATGAGCTAAAAAACTTTTTTCTCCTCAACTTATGCCTTGCTAATAACAATACAGGTCACATTATCCCAGCCGCCCTTGCCAAGAGCTTTCTCCGCAAGAGCTTCTGAATAGTTTACATGATCTTCTGAAAGCACCTTCGCTATTTCAGCGTCGGAACACATATCAGTCAGCCCATCACTGCATATAAGTACTTTTCCATCAGCCAGTTCAACAGGCTCAGAAGCATAAACAGTAAGGCCGACTCCGTCATCATCAACTCCCAGAAAAGTTATGAGCTTGTGAGCGTCAGAACTGTTACGGATCTCCTCGGTCAATCCGCCCTCCCTCATTTTCTGGGCAGCAAGTGTATGATCCTGTGACAGACGTGTTATATTTCCGCCTTTGAAATAGTAAACCCGGCTGTCTCCAAGATTGAAGCTATATACCATTCCATTATCTATACATACCAGGGCAAGAGTCGATCCGCTTCTGCCGCATTTTTTCTGATCAGCCATACGGCAAATAGCAGCATTAGCCGCATCAGCATAGTCATTGACAGAACTTTGAAGTCTTTCAAGGCTCACACAGCGAATAACATCAGAACGCTTGTTAAGTGACGTAACAGCTATCTGAGAAGCAACTTCTCCGTACGCCTCTCCGCCCATACCGTCACAAACAGCGAATATATATCTTTCATGACCGCCGACCTTCTTGCTAAGCAGACAGTTATCCTCAGGTTTAATCCCTAGTCCATCAGCATAGAAACTATCTTCATTACTCTGACGCACAAATCCAACATCAGAAACCGCTGATACAAGGAGTCCATCACCCTCAAATTCCTCGGGTTCATCCTCCGTGCCTGCAAGAATGGATACATACGGCTCTTCTTTTTTACCAAATATTCCAAACACTTCTGCATCATCTCTTTCACGCGGTGTTATTATATCTTTTATTCCCGCTTTTCCGGCATAAGCCGATTTTGTTCAACAATATAAGTATATCATATTCCTGAGCAACTAGCAATAGCATTTTTGTGTTAGAATACTGAAATCTTTTCTGATGAAACAATTTCTGCCCAAAATCTCGTCAAGCATTTTTTACAAAGTAAAAAAATGAGGGCAAGCTTTTCTGCTCACCCTCAGTGTGTAATTAAACTTTTACATTGCTGAACTTAACATCTATATTGTCAGTCAATTCAGCGCTCTTATCCACTTCAACAAGGACATACCATGTGGCCATATCGTCTGTTCCGACCTCTGGCACCAATCTGTTGATCCGGATTTCATCTTTGCTGAGTCCAGTAACTTCATGTCGAATTGATCCGCTACCCTCCTCGAAAACAACTAAAAGAAGATTATTCTTATCGAACCATTTCTCATTATACTTTTCAGTTATATCAACAAAGCTGACAGACTCTGTCGCGCTGATAGGTCTCTTTTTAGTCAGGCTATAGGTCTCATCATTATCAGATATATATTTTTCAAGCTCAGAACGTGATGTTATAATCTCCTTTTTAGGATAGCCTGATTCACGGCCACTGACACGATAATACTGATCTTCAAAGTCATAGCCTTCATTTTCTTCTGCTGACATTTTAGCAATCAGTTCTTTTCTCATCTGACACAAATCGAACGTTGTAAGCTTGTTATCAAAATCATAGTCAGCCTGGCCCCAGGCTTTAATATTCACCTCAGGATCTCCTAGCAGCCATTTTTGTAAAGTAACCATATCAGCTACGCTGAAATCATTATCTCCATTTATGTTGCCAGACATTTCAAGTTTAGTCCTGAAAACAACATCCATTGACTGATTGTCATAATATGTGATCTCCGGATTATCATTAGATTTTAATGCAAAATACTCATCATTTTTATATTTATATATGGAGTAAAGATTATAGATCTTCGAATTCTCATTGACCTGGAGCAGATGCTGTAAGCGTTGTTTGTTTGCATCATATTCTATTCTGCATTCATAATAATGATCCTTCAGAACATCATCCGGGATCAGTTCTCCTGTTCCTTTGTCATAGACCCTGATCCTCATTTCATTGTGCTTTAGCTCATAATCATCATGCTTGATCCTGAATACAACATCGATAGATCCGTTTTCATATTTAGTGATCCGCTTGTAGTCATCAGGGAGGCCATATGAATCAGGAAGACACAATATGCTGAGATCAGCGTCAAAATATTCATCATTTGCCGAACTAGGCTTTTCTACGAAATATGGATTGGTATTTACCTGCTCACCATTGGTATTTACCTGCTCACCCAAAGGAGCAACTCCAGTAGTAACAAATCCCGCTTCTTCATATCCTTTATTAAACGTATATGATGGAATGACATTATAGTCATCAAAATCCTTTCCGAACTGAATTTTCTCACCCGTATCATAATCCAGATACGTAAAACGTATCATTCCTTCTTCAAGAACTTCATTGTCTTTCCATTCCACCTTATAATCCTTATATGCATCCTTTGGAATTGCTGCCTGCATCACATCCAGATAATAAGTCTCACAGATTTTGCTGCCGATTGTAGAAGTAAAATCTAAATGCAATACTGTATTGTTCTGGACATATGCTTTCTTCAGATCATGCTTTAAGGTTCTTCCAAGTTCTGGTTCAAGATATGTATGCATCAGAAGAATGTTTTCTTCAAAGAAGCTGTCTTTGTATTCTTCCAGATAATCATTGATTGCCGATTCAGTTATACAAGGCTTCAGAAAGTCACTCAGTTCTTCAGCTGAGCGTATCACTCCGGAAAGCGAATCAACTGTCTGAATGGATTCTTCCTTCGTCCAATCAAAGGCAACTTCTTCAGAGAAATAGCTGTAGCGTTTATATGAATACTTGATGTCTTTTGTTACATTGCTGCTTTCATTTGTTGAAGCTGTGTCTTCAGCGGAAACTGCGCTTATTGGAAGCGTAGATGCATTAATAGCTGTAAACGATACTGCAGATATAACAGTACCTGTCAGAGCTGCTAAGATCTTTCTCAGTTTCATAAATTCACCTTCATTTCTTTATATTTGCAGCTACTGCTACTTTTTCGTTCATTACACCATGAAAGTAACCAAAAAACAAGCTAAAAATTTCTTTAAAGTTGGTTACTATATGGTGAAAAAATAATAACGATTAATGACGTACGCCGTGCATTTGTTATACAAGGCTAAAGCATGTTGACACTTCCATACTTTGGTGTTAGAATATACTAAGAAGAAAGAATACTGAGGAGAATGGAAAATGACACTCAAAGAAGTCAAGATCGGCGATTCAGCCCGTATAACGCAGATAGGTGGCGAAGGTGCTCTAAGGCAGCACTTCCTTGATATGGGCATTATACCCGGTACTGAAATAACAGTATCAAAGCTCGCACCTATGGGGGATCCTATGGAACTCACCCTTCACGGCTATGAGCTTACTCTTCGTCTTGCAGACGCAGAGCTTATACAAGTCGAGGCAATCGCGGAGAAAAAGACTGCTGACACAAAGAAATCCGAAAAAAAACGTTCTCACCACCCCGGACTAGGTGAAGGCGGTAAGTTCCATCCAAAGGGAAGCGGAACTCCCCTGCCCGCAGGAACAATAATGACATTCGCTCTTGTCGGTAACCAGAACAGCGGAAAGACTACGCTCTTTAACCGTCTGACAGGTTCAAAGCAGCATGTCGGCAACTTCCCGGGAGTAACCGTAGACCGCAAGGACGGCGCAATCAAGGGCCATCCTGACACACTTATAACTGATCTTCCCGGCATCTACTCCATGTCTCCATACACAAGTGAGGAAATAGTATCAAGGAACTTCGTACTCAACGAAAAGCCTCACGCTATTATCAACATAGTAGACGCCAATAACATAGAACGTAATCTCTATCTGACAATGCAGCTGCTGGAACTTAACATCCCGATGGTCGTAGCTGTCAACATGATGGATGAACTTACTTCAAACGGCGGAAGCATCGACTTCAACGAAATGGAAATGAAACTCGGCGTACCTGTTGTCCCGATCTCCGCAGCCAAGAATGAAGGTATTGAAGAACTTATAGAACACGCAATACATGTAGCGTATTACCGTGAACCTCCAGTGATAAAGGACTTCTGCGAAAAGTCAGAAAACGGCGGTGCTGTCCACCGCTGTCTGCATGGTATATGCCACCTCATCGAGGACCACGCTGAGCAGGCTGGTCTCCCTATACGCTTTGCAGCGAGCAAGGTCGCTGAAGGTGATGAGCTTATAATCTCACAGCTCGGACTAGATGAAAACGAAAAAGATCTCATGGAGCATGTAGTCTGTCAGATGGAAAAAGAACGCGGACTTGACAAGAGTGCCGCAATTGCTGATATGCGTTTCCGCTTCATCCAGAAACTGTGTGATGAAACAGTCATAAAGCCTAAGGAAAGCAAGGAGCACATTCGCAGCCGCCAGATAGACAAGATCCTTACAGGCAAATACACTGCCATTCCAGCATTCATCGGAATCATGGCACTGGTATTCTGGCTTACATTCAATGTTATCGGAGCATGGTTCCAGGGACTTCTCGAAGAAGGCATAAATTACATTACTGAGGTCGTTGACGCATCGCTGACGCGTGCAAACGTAAACGACGCGATACACAGCCTCATCATAGATGGTATTTTCACCGGTGTAGGAAGCGTCCTAAGCTTCCTTCCGATAATCGTAACGCTGTTCCTGTTTCTTTCACTTCTTGAGGACAGCGGATACATCGCACGAGTTGCATTCGTAATGGATAAACTCCTGCGTAAGATAGGCCTTTCAGGACGCAGTATCGTTCCCCTGCTCATAGGGTTCGGATGTACTGTTCCCGCTGTTATGGCTACACGTACTCTCCCAAGTGAACGAGACAGAAAGATGACAATTCTTCTCACACCGTTCATGAGCTGCACAGCAAAGCTGCCTATATACGCGTTTTTCATCAGTGCATTCTTCCCGCGTCAGGGAGGACTCATAATGACCGGACTTTATGTTCTGGGAATCATCGTCGGCATCATAGCCGCTATAGTATACAGAAACACACTCTTCCGCGGTGAACCTGTTCCGTTTGTAATGGAGCTTCCGAACTACCGTATGCCGGGAATAAGAAATACAGCTCAGCTCCTCTGGGAAAAGGCGAAGGACTTCCTGCAGAGAGCATTCACGGTCATTCTTATCGCGACGATAGCTATATGGTTCCTTCAAAGCTTTGACCTCCATCTTGCGCTTGTTGAGAATGAAAGCGACAGCATACTTGCTTCGATCTCTCAGATTTTAGCTCCTCTTATGAAACCTGCAGGACTCGGAGACTGGCGTATTTGCGTATCGCTGGTATCCGGCTTTATAGCAAAGGAAAGCGTAGTATCCACAATGAAGATACTCTTCGGCGGAGACGTAACAGCGTTCATGTCTCCCCTTACAGCAGCTTCACTTCTCGTATTCTCACTGCTCTACACTCCGTGTGTTGCAGCGATCGCATCAATAAGGCGCGAATACGGTAAAAAATGGGCTCTGATCGTAGTTGTATGGCAGTGTGTGATCGCATGGGTCGCAGCAGCTGCTGTACACCTTATCGGCATATTAATAGGTAAATGAACATGCAATGGATAGATATCTTACTGATAATCCTTATAGCTTCCTCAGTTGTCGCTGCTCTCATATTTATCATAAAGCAGCGCAGAAACGGCAAAGGCTGCTGCGGTGGCTGCTCAGGATGCGCATACAGGAGCACATGCCATAAGAAGGATACAAAATGAGACTGCTCATCTCACACTAACTGAATACTGCAGAATGAACAGGAGTATGGTCACAAAAAAGAGCATACTCCTGTTGATGTATAGATATATTTTTTGAATCTCAAAAATCCTGGAATCAAAAAAATCAAAAAAATTTTTTCGTAATCTGTAACACTTTGCATTTATGATACGTTTGTTGTTTATGAAGATCGATCTTATCAACACCAACGCTGGGAGGAACAAAAATGACAGGCAAGGAACTGGCAGATCTTATGCGGAAATCTCCGGCCGAATGCCATATGGCTCTTGTAAAGGAATATGGCAGATATGTCTACGGTATAATCTACAATACGCTGAGGAGCTGCGGAACAAAAGAGGATATCGAGGAATGTGCAAGTGATGTTTTCGCGGATATTTTCATGAAATGCAAAATTGACACAACGCTCGGAAATGATATTAAATCCTTCATCGGAACTGTAGCCAAGAGAACAGCAATAGACAGATTCAGAAGTCTCAGCTCCAGAGCTAACCACACAGACGACACCGATCCTGATGATATGCAGGAGCTTGTTTCCGATTTCAGCGTTGATGAACATGTTGACCGCAATGAACTCTGCCGCACTCTCCTCGATAAGATCGATGAGCTGGGCGAGCCGGATTCTACTATCATTATCCAGAAATTCTACTATAACCGGAATTCAAGTGAGATCGCGGAAAGGTTGTCAATGACTGCCTCAGCGGTCAGGGTCAGATGTTCAAGAGCTCTGGAAAAACTACGCACTTTACTGATAGAATCAGGAATTACTCTATAAGGAGGAAAAAGTCATGAAAGATAAGAATATATTTGATATACTTGAAAACGCAGATATCGATTCCATGGACAGACTTATAGATAAATGCCCCGAACTCTCAGATGAAGAACTCAGAAAGATATATACAGACAGCGAAAGGAAATTCAAAATGAACGAGAAAAAGATCTCAGGATCAGAAAGAACAAAGAGAGATAATATACAAATTACTGAAGGCGATGTTGTAGAAGGCGTTGAGCGCGTCAGAAGACCTTCATGGATCGCTCCTCTGGGAATGGCAGCATCACTGATACTTGTTGCTGGCATCGCTATCTTAAGCACTGTTATTATAAGCAGAAAACCTGTCGACGAAAAACCTCCTGTTGCCACTATTTCAACTGAAACAACCGTTTCAACTACATCTTCAGAAGTTACAACGACTCAACCCGTGACTAATGGCACTTATTCCGAGGATATCAGCAATTTCGTTGGAAAATGGAAATACCAGATATCAGATAACCATACAGTCAGCGTTGACGGCAGGGATATGGGTATCGCAGAAATATTCAGTGACGGAACATACACATTTACTGATAACAATGGGGACACTGATACAGGTATAATAGAGATTGGCTCTGAAGAAATCGGCGGAGAACGGATAACTACACTCACCTTCTCTAACGGAAACCCTGAAGAAACTTTCATATTTTTTGTTGATGAAACAGGGAATGAACTCCGTCTCGGAAACGGTGACAGTGCCCGTCTTATAAGGATTAATTTCAAAGACATTTCAAAATATTCAGGCAAGTGGGAATACCAGACAGCAGAAAATGGTGATTTCAACAACGAGCCGGCAGTTCTCCAGGGAACATTGGAAATAATGGATAACAACACCTATACCTATACCGCTCTTGACGGAACTGAAAAGAACGGTACTATAAATATCCGCACTAAGGAACGCTCAGACGCATTATGGCTTGATTTTATTGACAGCACATCCGGAGAGCGCAAGACCTTCTTCTTTAATGTAGACTTCCAGAACATGTTCTTCGACGGTGAAGGAGGACGTATCATAAAAGTACATGATGTTGATGTAACATCCTTTGCCGGGCAATGGTTGTATCAGGTATCAGACGGAAACGATACAGTTGATGTATCTCCAAAGAACATCGGGAGCCTTTACATAAACAATGATGGCTACTACAGATATACAGAAACTTCAGACTATCCCGCCTTCAGCTATAACAGCTACATCGGAACTATAAAGTTCAGCACTGAGGAACACCCTGACGGCTCTTCTAATATTCTGGTCGAGTTCTGGGATAATGGCACTATGCGATTCAGCGCTTACTTCAACGAAGATCAAACAAACATCCTTAACATCGGTAACGGCGGAATGGAAAGGCTGATACGCGGGAGATGGTTTGGAGGCTGCGGCATCAGGGAAGTAACCGGACAATGGGAATATCAGGAACTCGAAAGCGGATATGGTGTTGAAAAATACAAGCCCATAGGTTCAGTAACCATCAACGACGATGAGACATATTCCTATACTGATTTTGACGGACATGTCACAACAGGCAAAGTCGAAACCAGCATCGAGGTGATAGATGAAACTGAACTTGAAACAGTAAACTTCTATGAAGACGGAGAATTCAAATTCGGCGGTTATTTCCACTTCGGCAACGAGGAATTCATCTCCATCGGCAACGGCGGTCTCTACAGACTTATCCGCAAATAAAACATATATTATTGCACAACAAACAGGGGTATGTTCTTTGTTCACATAAAAACATCCCCCTGCTTTTTCATATATTCTCTTTCAGCCGAATTCTGCCTTTCTACATATGTTGAAATAATTTTAGTTTTCTCTCTACGGTATACTATTAGCATTTTAAGACTTGACAAAGTTTAAAATTTAGTACATAATGATTATATCAAAAACTATTTAGAAATGTAATGCATAGTAAAAACAGATTTTTGGTGGCTTTTCTATGGTACAAAATCTCATTACACAGATAATAATTAGCTTTATTTCATTGATATTAGGAATATACACAATAATATATGGAGTTAGATTCTTGTTTGATCAAACACAGGGAAATATACCAACGTGTTTGATATTGATTCTTTTCTGTACCATTTCACTTGTGGCATGCATATTCATTTCATTAAGGAACGCCAGAAAGTACCGCAAAAAGTAATATAATGAACACTCCTCAGAACTAAAAATTTGAAAAGTGAGACATATTATGAAAAACATCTTATCTTCAACAATTCTGTCCGTATTTCTTCTTACATGCTTTGTGATTATTGCAGGCTGCAGCCAGAAAAGCACAGTATCTGAAGAAACCATCTCAGTTTCAACCATAACCGAAACCACAACTGTAACAGGAACTAATACAACACTATTATCAACTACTGTAACTACGTCCGCAGTAACTACTACTGCCGAACAGGTCACAACAACAACGGAAACAACATACGCCCATCACTTCGAGATATCCAATACAAAGCTTGGAAGCCGCCCTGTTCCGGAAAATCTGTACCATAATGAATATACAGGTGAGATCAAATACAGAGCTCAGAAAGCAATTGATGAGGGACGTGATATGCTGGGCGATTGCATTGCTCACTGTATAGACTATGATAACAATATCATATATCTATGTATGTATTACGGTGGACGAGTTAATGGAAGCGCATTTATGAAGAGTAATACTTTCTACCGCATAAATGCTGATACCGGAGAAGTTACCGAGCTTTGCAATGATGAAAACTCAGATCTGAAAACTGTAGATTCAATGTTTCTAATTAATGGGAAGCTATTTGTTGTAACATACTTCGGCTTCTATACTATCGATACTGAAAGCGGTGAAATCACTGTTATTGATCCGCACAACGAACCTTGCGGCGGAGGCGGCTATATCAATGACGGAAAAATTTACCTGCTGTCTCATGAAGCCGATGATTCTCGTAAAATAACATATTTAGAATATGATACAGAGACAGATACTCTGACAAAACTAAATGAATGGCCTGATACTTCCAACATGGAGTATTATACAAAATATATTGAGAATGAAATGATAACCGAAGGCGATCACGAAGGAGTTCAGAAATTCATATTTCAATGGAACTGATCTAAAACATATTCAATATAGCAAAGACAATTGAGGAAACGGGAGGCGTTAATATGAACAATATGCCGATTGTATACCGATGGTTACTTACCGGTCTTATCGCTGCGCCTGGTTTTTTCTTTATCTTCGCTACCTACTACTGTATGTATCTGGGATACAAGAACAGGAATAATCCGGATGCATACACACCTTCTGGTGTTCCGTGTACCGGAGGAATAATCCTTATCATAGCATTCCTGCTCTCACCTTGTAAATGGCTCGCTTTTTTAGGACTGATCGACTATGGCTTGTGGTATCTTCCGTACCTCTTGATCACTGGATTGATTGGATCAAGAAAAAAATAGTTGAAATCAAAATATTAATAACTAAAATGACAAATATGGAACAATATGCAGCAGATCTTGGTCTCTAGCAATTTTGCTTGTTTTAGGATATAATACAATTAATGTAACAAATCATGGATTAATGAGTAGGTAATTCTTGTGGGAACTTATCTTAGCCCCGGCAACAGCGGATCTCAAGAAATCCTAAATGGTGATTATATTGACAAAACAGGTCTTATTGCTTTAATCCACCAAAGAATCAATACTCCAAAAAAAATTGTTGTGTATCAGCCGCCCACGACGTTTTGGTAATCGCTTGCCAGCAGATTAAAGAAAAAGCATACTCTACAGTTTTAGAAAAATATGTTGGAAATGTCATTATTGTTGGCATAACATATGATGAAAAAACAAAAATTCATTCTTGCAAAATTGAAAAATCTTCAAAATAGCATTAATTTTTTCTAATTATATTCCAAATTCCCATCAAGTCACATTATAGATTTTGGCGGGTATTTTTCTATTTTTCTCAATTCATAATCTTCTAAAACAAAAACTTGACTTAACCGCAGATCAGTATTAAAATTAGAATAACCAAGTCATACAAATAATGTAAACAGGAGAGATCTTCAATGTCAAAAAATGGTAAAGTACGAGCTCATAAGCTCTCAAAAAGAAAATCATTTGTACCAGCCCTGATAATAACACTGCTAATGGTATATGGTTATTACATCCTTGCTCAGTTTGTCTTCGGAGGAATTATATCTGTCCCTTTTGTAATCTTTTATGACCGTGAAACAGCTGAAACGGCTACTACAGCCGCCGTTGGTCTCGGAGGTTTTATTGCACTATTTATATATATCTTGTGGTTTAGGCCTGAATATCAGTGGAAACCACGTAACACACGCTTGGCGTTCTTACTATCCGTTCCGCTCATTATCTATGAACTTCTTCTGAACGTAGTATTCTACGCAATTGCAGTTGGCCATTTCACTTTCGGACTAAGCAAAGTTACATTCATGTCAGTTTTCTTTGCTTTGCAGGCGGGTATCTGTGAGGAAGTTGCATTCAGAGAGATTGGTATTTCACACCTTAAGCGCCAGGTACGGGATGACAAATTCAACATTCCGATACTTCTTATTTTGTCAGTTGCTTTTGGAGCAACGCATCTGATCAACATTTTGAATATGAAGGCACCGTTTTATTACGTTTTTATTCAGGTCTTCTGGACAATTCTGATTGGAATATTCTTCGGTGGAGTATTCATGCGTACAGGAAATATCTGGCCGTGCATAATTACACATGCTCTGCACGATCTGTTCCCGGTATTCTTCCTCGACAGATTTGATCTGAACGATTATCCATTGTTCATCTATGTAGTGATTACAATAGGACATATGCTCCTCGCTACGTGGGGACTCTATCTTGTAAGGAAAGAAAAACACCCAGAGATACATAAGCTCTGGGAAGAAAAATGGCAGATAGCTGAAGAGAATGGCACTATGAAATAGAATTCTACCAACAATAAAGAATGTCAGGTTATCATTTTATTGACAATGGACCTGACATTCTTTTTATTTACACATACTGTCCTGCATCTGATATAACATATGGTCTCACAATCAACACTCCTTTAACATGGTTATTAAAAAAAGCTCTCTGATAATAATACCCCTAAATCAGAAATATGGTTGCATTTTTTTTATTATTGCTTTTGTTTTTTTGATTCAAAATCAAAAACGATATTCTTTTCAAACAAACGTAGCACCAAAAATGTCCGTAACGAATTATCATTACGGACATTTTGAACTATAGATCATCATTTTTAATTCAGCGACAAAGAATTCTTTTCTTCTTACTTCATTTCGGATTTCATCCTCTTTTTCCTTCTGAAGTTTGAGATCAGAACAAGAATATACAGGAACAAAAGAACAGGAGTTGCTATTATTGGAGCAACTATTGCGGGTGTGACCCTGTATGCTTCGTTAGTATAATAGATACGTCGCTCAGCTATCTCCTCATTCGGAATCCGCTTACCACGTACAAACAGCCGCTGTGTATTGACTCCATAGGGTGTACACGTAAATAATGTACAAATATCCTTTCCGGGTTCGATTTGCAGGTCATCTACCTCATATGGTTCAACGGTTATTGTTTGCTCGACCTGATATGTAAATACCTCTGACAAGACTGTTATAGTAAAAACATCGCCTATCTCCAGTTTGTCAAGGTCGGAGAACAACTTTGCGCGAGGCAAACCGCGGTGTCCTGACAGTACGGAATGTGTTCCTTCGCCACCTATCGGAAGGCTTGTACCGGGCAGATGTCCGATCGCTATCTGAAGAACGTCATTGCTTACCGTGTGATATATTGGAAGCTGAAGATGTATCTTGTCGATATCCAGATAACCCATTATACCGGTACCTGTGATATCAAGCGTTTCCATATAGCCGTCTACAAGATCCGGGTCATAAAAAACACCCTCGGTCTCAGCAAGTCTCCTGTTATATTCAGCTGCCTTTCTCAGGAGCTCTTCCTTTGTACTGTTGTCAAGATTATTGGCAGTTTCCTGATAATTCTGAACGACCTTCGACTGATGTCGGGTATTGATGTAGTCGCTTATGAAAGGGTAAAGCAACAGTGCGATCCCGAAGAAAAATGTAAAAGTGAGAATATATTTCAGGATATTTCGCTTCATGTCCGCACCTCTGCTTCCAATAGTAATTGCAGCGGGAAAGAGAGTTTTCCCGCTGCTTGATAATTATGGTCGTGTCTTTTTGATGGTAGTTACTGTTCAATGCCTGACATTCTCTTCTTGGTCACAAGATAGATACCTGAGCCTATTGCAAGTACAGTACCAACGATGAAGAAGAGCTTTGTGCCCATACCGCCTGTTGAGGGAAGGATGGAACCCTTGCTGTTTTCAATGGTGAGTTTATTATTATTCGTGAAAGAAAGTTCTGGTGAATAGCTCCATGTGCATGATCCGGTAGCTTCATTAAGAGAATAATCGATTGAGAATGTAACAGGAGAAAGGAGGAGGTTGTATTTATCGATAGTCGCAACCTCTGTGAGGGTATAATTGCCCTTGCCAAGTCCCTTGAATGTAAGCTTGCCGCCATCAGCTGTTACTCCGTATGTATCGACCTTAACAGGAGAACCACTAATATTGGCGGTTGCTGTGAATGCGTACTTATCATTGCTTGCATATACAGAAGCAGGATAATTAGTATCATCAGTACCGGGAGCTACATCGGTATAAGTACCATTAGTAAGCAGGTAGTATGCGGGATCTGCCGCTGAATTCTTTACATAAAGACCGCTTTCATTGACAACAGCCTTCAGACCAGATCCTGTAAGGCGGAATGATACGCCGTCAAGCGTTGTTTCATGATTTGCAGCATCGACCTTGTTTATCAGTATGGATGTAGTGAAAGTCTTAACTGTATCATCAGGCGTTTTACCGGTTGGAGTGCCTGTACCAGGCTCATCGGGAGTGTCTTCGTCCTTAGGCGTTTGTGTAACGTTAGGATTATTAGAATATGTAAGACTAGCGGTGTTCGGATTACCAGCTGTGTCTGTACCTACGCCTATAACCGCATTGTTATTCAGTGTAGCTGTATAAGTCAGTGTAATGGGTGTTCCTGCGTCAACCGACTTGAATTTAGTGTAGAAATCCTTGAATACGACCTTGATGGCTGTTCCGTCCGTTTCATCATATGCAGATTCTTCAATATAGAAATCGCCGGTATGAGGTCCTGTGGGACCGTCATCATCTAATGTCAAAGTCGTACTACTTGTACCTGTACCATACGTGACAGCCATATCTCTGTTATAGGTCAGACCCTTTGACAGCGTATCATTAACTATAAAGAAGTATTTCGTATAGCCTGTCAGATTGGGAACAACAGTTTTCAGTTTGTATGTTACTATATCGCCGATACTTGCAGTATTCAGTTCCTTTTCGGGATCAGCTGTATCTGCTGCGTCGTAAATAACCTTATCCAGCGTGGGAAGTGAATACTTGGGTTTGATAGTGGTCGTATCAGAAGCAACCTTCGTAATCTGTAACAGGTTAGCGCTCACTACTGAGCCCTCAGCTGTCGGATTAAGGTCGTCCTTTATCAGATACCAGCCATCTGTCAGATTACTTGCCTTATATTGCTTGTTGGTATCATCTTTTGCGAGCGCTGTGCCGCTTCCCGTCTTAAGGATATGATTATTACTGTCGCCGATTATCTTCGCAAGCAGTTCGCGTTCACTCTTCTTGTTATCCTCCGTAAGCGCTGCGAGCTTTTTGGCTACATCGTCTATAGTGGAAGAGGCTGTAAGTCCTGAAATGCCTAAATCTCCCTGCTTAGATACTAACACTGTTATAAGGTTTGTCGAATCGATATCATCGCCCCATTTCAGATTGGAAAGGGTCTGATTGTCGCCAGTCGACAAATCACCTGTTATGATTGCGTATGCCTTGTAAACATGAGCGCTGTCACCATCTGCTGCATATTCAACAGTTATTGAACCCGCAGCATTTGCTGTCATTCCAACTGTTGCGCCCATACCGAGGACTAATAGTCCTGCTGTTAATAAAGCGGCTGTTCTTTTCCTGTTTTTCATACTGTATACCTCCATATTATTAATTCGGTTTATTCGTGTTTTTGTCTTACAACTTAAGTGTAAAAGGATGTTCAAATCATTTGAACCTCCTCTCACGCTTCCTTAAGGCAACCCTGCCTATAAATCCGCTTATCGCAAGAATCACGCCTGCCACACAGACACCGTCTGTGCCTATACCGCCTGTTGCAGGCAACTTGTACCAGATGTACTTGTTTGTTACTGTTATGGGACTGTTTTCAGTATTGGCAGCAACAAAGTCGTTATCATAGCTGACAAGATAGTTTCCGTCAGCGGAGAGTATCCTTCCCATAGAATCGGGCTCGTTGACTGTAATGCCTCCGATCTTTGTTTCGGCTATGTAGTACTGATACAAGTAATTATTGTTGTCTTCATTCAGAGTCGTATTATTCCAGCTATATTTCCAGTCATTACTTGAATTCAGCGTGATTGTTCTGGAAAAAGCTGTATCATCGACATAAGAGCCTGTCAGCTTTAGCGGATTTGTGATAGAATCGGTATCAAAGTCAATGTTGTAGTGACTGTTGTCTGAACGGTATATTCCTTCACCGATCCGCGTATATCCACTCAAGTCAGGCGTATAATCCAGAATTCTCAAGGACATAAGACGATAATCCAGAGTATCATCTGTACCAAAGTAAATCCTTAGATTACTTAGATCAGCATCTGCAGGAATAGTGTGGTCACCTTCCAGCTCGGCGATCAGTTCAGGATTATTCGGGTCAATATCTTCGAATCTGATTACAACGGGTGAAGTATATTCTTCTTCACCATTACTTTTCTTATAGTTTATAACAATTGAGACTATTTTTGTGCCATCTACGCCATCGCGCTGAGCTTTGAGAATAAATCGGTAACGTGTACCGGGTTTTAAGATCTCATTAAACTTTTTCTCAACGGAATGCCAGTTTCGGGTTCTACCGTGGATAAGCATATAATCAGGCGTTCCACTGATCTGGGTAGTTCCATTAGTAAACCAACCGTCATACAGCTCATCGGTAAACTTGAAACTGTAAAATTCCTTTGTAACAGGATTTGACGCGCTTCCTACAGTTATTACTCCGGTGGTACTTGCCACAGAAACGGGAATATCACCTTCGACTGCCGTGAATTCGTCAATATAGTATTTTGTGGCCGCATTATCTTCTGAAGTACCGATCCGTATAAACATATTATACGGGTCGAGGTTCTCGGGCAGCGGAATACTTCCCTGCAGTTGTGTCCAGCCATTAGGATTACTAAGCGTTCCTATTACCCGCTCATTTCCAAGTCCATCATTGAAAACCATCTGATATTCAGGAGATGAACCGGTGTCTGTACGAATATATGCGCTGAACGAATACGTCTTTCCGGGCTTGAATTTTGCAGGATCAAGCTTCAGGATAGGACCGGACTTTGCAGGCAGAGCAGTGCCTTCCTGAACATTCTGAACGCCAAGTGCATTACCTTTAGCATATGGCCCGTTACCACTCGTCCAGATTTTAGCATCTCCCTGTGTTGACCAGCCGTCTGTACTGAAAGTAAACGGACTGTGCACCAGCAGAATACTATCCTCTGCATTATCATTGTCAACTTCAAGTTGGATAGTGTTTGAGCTTCCCGCAAGATTTGAAATTTCGAAGAAACCGCTGTCATAATTGATTTCAAGCGTATCAGGCGTTTTTGATTTTACCGTCCTGTACACAACGCCCTTCGGAACATTCAGCGCAAACTCCACACTTCCGCCTACATATACGTTATTGATCGACGCTTCGGTTATCTTATTCGATTTCGTATCATAGATCTCGACCTTAAGGGATGTCGCTTCGCTTCCTGAATAACCGATCCTTTTTCGCTTAAGTGTCAGCTCAACAGGCTTTTCGCCGCCGTTCGTCCACTCCTTCTTCACATGAACCTTTGCATTGCTTTGATTGGTGTTGATTATCTGAAGTGTTCCGTCTGCCGCAACATCATACGTTGCTTTGTAGTTCTTCGGTACGTTCAGTTCCTCAACACTGTAAGTGTATATGTGGTTTCCGTACCTTGAAGGAAGGTTGGGTGCGGACCATGACCAGTTGTTATTCTTGTCAAGGACAAATGTACGTTTAAGCTTTTCGGTTTCTCCTTCTGTAACTCTTAGAGCAACAGGAATCTTTTCGCCTGTAATCGAATCTGTACGATACAGCTTGAACTTCACGCGGAAATCATTCAGCGCATCTCCGGATGAAAGTGCGGGCATCCAGGTTTTCTTTGCCGCAACATTTTCAGTATCTTCGCGGATACTGTTTCGGAATCCATAGGCGCTGACATTTGCCACGGAGTTTTCCGTGCTTGAGATATCCGTCAGAGAGCCGTTCGGGTCGAGCACCACAGGACTTGCACCATTGACAGAAACCGAATCATAGATGCTTGGATTCACTCCGATCTCAACGACCTTGAATATTCTGTCTCGTCCGATATTATCGAACTGTTTGCGCCCGTTTGCCTTGAGCTTGAAGCGGCTCTCGATATCAGCCGGTATTATCCATTCATACTCGCCTGTACTTGCGTTTTTTACCTTCTCGTAGATCTGGAATTCGTATTCCGCATTATCGAAATAGTCTGCGGAATGGGATTTATAATCCACTTCTTTAGTAACCGCAAGCGACTTTACGGTCGGAAGATTCATTTCCATCGCGAGGTTGGAATAGCATCCGCCGCGTTCCATATAGAACATTTTGATCGTATGTCTTCCGTTTTTGAAAACTTCGTCGTTCCATCTGGAATCTTTTTCACTTATTGTTAAGACCTTCCATTTGTCGCCGTCGGTTTGCGTTGTACTTGCCGTATCAATGCCGATAGGCATCGGAAGCGTGTTCCAATTGAATCCCTGCGCCACCAGATCTGTCTTTACCTCTCCAAGCGACTTTCCTTCAGCGTTATCCTGTACCCAGACAAGACCGTTGGAGAAATCAATCATACCGCCTGTCGGCTCATGTATGCCTCCGATATCAAGGATAAGCTTGTCATCAACAAAGACCCACATGTCATCGTCACCGCTGTACTTAAAGGTGATGGGATCTTTTACATTGATGTTGTCATAAGGCAGATTGACGAATGTCGCGTCCATAGTCATGCCGAAATGATGATTGTATCCGTCACCGTTGAAGTTTGGATCTCTTAGTTCTTCATTGTATTCATCGAACGGGAAGAATCCTATCTTAAATCCCGGATCCACATCATCACCGTAAACAAGCGCGAGATCCTTGTTATTCTTATCGCGCTTGAGGTCGTTTACGTCATTTTTCTTATGGTGATTGTCATTTATTATATCGAATGTTCTGTCATATATCTCAAAAGAATTTGTAGCGGAATTGAAATACGCGTAGTTTTCGTTGCTGTTGTATACGAGATGATGGCCTGTTCCCGACGGACTATCTACCTTACGCAGTAAATGGTTGACGTTCTCGTATACTGTTTTATAACTGCTCTGATCCACTTCTCCGTCCATTGTCGTCGGGGCAAACAGATAATCAAGCGAATGGTTTGATGCTGAAAGTACAGGGTATCCATCTACCAGTTCATCCTTGACAATTCCCTGAAACGGTCTGTTTCCGGACTGATAGGAATTTGCCCTGTAATCACCTGCATAGTAGTTCATGTCGTGAACACCTGGTGCATAAACAGGGTTTCCGTCAGCATCTGTACCTATCTGTTCACCGTGCGGCGGTGCTGTGCCATAAGCAAAGAACATGATGTCTAAAAGTGGATCTCTGCCTGTGTTGATGCCTGTCTTCTTTACCTTTGAATGGTCTGTCTCACCGTAATTGTTGGCTCCGCCTTCAAGGACATCATCGCCGTAATCGAACAGATTGAACTTTATACCTTCGGCAATATTATCGACCGTAGTTATCAACTGGGGGTCACCCGGACCATCTCCGGCACCAGGTGCTCTCATGATCTGAGATACACCGTCATCTGTTATCTCTTCTTCATCTTCAAAAGGAATAACGGTTGGTATAGGATCATCATCTGCTTCATTTACGTCTATCACGACCTCAGAAGGGTCGCCGTCTTCATCAGCCGGCTGCATCTGTGGGCTTACAGTTTCCTCTTTATAAGAACATATAAGCTCGTTGACATAACATTCCTCCTGATGAGTATGTACGTCATCTTCGCCTAAATCACAGACGAGAGTTTTTTCGTAGCACTCCTCGGTGTGTATATGACCACCTGCTTCCGCAT